>JBHAQX010000026.1:0-18538 GCA_041830595.1 Evtepia sp. | reverse complement strand
CAATACCATTGATTCTAGTAACGGTCAATGTCAACCTGCTCCACAGCGTCTTCGATTTCCTCACCTAAGAAGAAGGACGCCGTGCGGGCAAACCCGGCGGGAGCATCACTGACATAAAATTTAAGACTACCCTTTTTCAGGGGCCGATCGGCTAGAAGGTTATCACGCCGGAGAAGCTGGGACATTTCAAGGGCACATTGCTCTCCAGTGTCAATCAGTGTCACGTCCGGCCCCATCTCTTTGGCAATGATTTTCTTGAGTAGCGGGTAGTGCGTGCAGCCCAGCACCAGGGTATCCACTCCCGCAGCCTTCATGGGGGCCAAATATTCTGCCACCACCGTTTCAATCACAAGATCACCTTGGTGAATGCGCCCCTCCTCGATCAGAGGAACCAAAAGTGGGCAAGCTTCGGCATAGACATGAATATCCGGACGTACGGAAGCAATCACCCGTTCATAGGCCCCGCTGCGTACCGAGGCCCGGGTACCGATAAGGCCAATCTTTCCATTCTGGCTCACCTTCGCCGCTGCAAGACCGGCCGGCTCAACGACTCCAATAATAGGAATCTCATTTTCCTCTTTCAGCTCTCGGATTGCTACCGTGGAAACGGTGCCGCATGCAACGGCAATGGCCTTTAGGCCAAATGTCTTAAGAAATGAAACATCCTGCCTGGCATACTTTAGGATCGTCTCTCTCGATCGACTACCATAGGGCACACGGCCGGTATCGCCAAAGTAAATAATGTTTTCATCTGGTAGCAAGCGTGCAAGCTCGCCTGTGGCGGTTAGGCCACCCAGACCTGAATCAAATACGCCAATCGGCCGTCTATCCATAAATCATGTTCTCCTTGCTGAAAGTCTACACTTTATCATATGTCAAACTGCCCAAGAAAACAAGAGTGTTTTTCCCCGAAACCAGTGCTCTTACCTTTGACTTTACAGGAACTGTATTCTATAATATATTCATCAGGAGTGCACGCTGATGGTGAATCAGTCAGGAACGGCAAGGAGGAATCGGTATGAAGCTGGAACTGAGCAAGAAAGAATTCAGGCGTCTTCTGGATATGGTCTATATTGGAAACTGGGTTTTAAACTCTGCCCGTGGGGAAGACCGCATTGTTGAGTATGACAACGTAGAAAGCCGCCTCTTTGAGGCCGCTTTCCATGAGGGTCTTTCCGCTCTTGCAGAGGAGTATCAAGATGAGGTTATGCCCTCCCGTGCTTTTGTAGAGGGCGGCATTCATGAGGCAATCATGGAATATGAGAACACGGTGTTTTTTGACATCTTAGCAGAGGATTTGGCACGTCGGGACATGAATGATGCCCCCATTGACGAGAATAACTATGTGGAGCTGGCCAGCCGAATTGATGCCTATATCACGGAATTTGAAACCAACGGAACGGACAATATTTTGATCGACCTAGACACTACACCCTGAACTATACAGCCACCGGATTTACCAGTTTAAGTTCGGCGGCTGTATTTTATTTCCTATTATTCATATCATTTCTGGCATAAATTGCTAGTATAAATGCGAGTTGACGGTTGCATTTCGTTAGAAAAAAGCTTGAAATAACAAGGATCCTGTCATATAATAATCTAAAAACTTTAGGATGTGTTACGCAATGATGATTTCAACAAAAGGCCGTTACGCTCTGCGTGTGATGATTGACCTTGCGTCTCAGCAGACCTTGTCCTATACCCCACTGAAGGAAATTACGCAGCGACAAAACATTTCCACAAAATACTTGGAGTCCATTCTCTCTACCTTGGTTAAGGCCAATCTTGTCATCGGCATTCGTGGTAAAGGGGGCGGTTATCGCCTCACCCAAGGCCCCGAGGAATACACCATTGGCCACATTTTAAGACTGACAGAGGGTTCTTTGGCTCCGGTAAGCTGCCTGCATCCCAAAAGCCCTCCTTGCGAACGTGTGGATTCCTGCCCTACCTTGCCTATGTGGAAAAAGCTGAATGATCTAATTGATGAGTTTTTTGATGGTATCACGTTGCAAGATCTTGTACTTGCTGAAAAAAATGCTCCAAAAAGTGGCGGCAATGGGAACTGTATTGTTTAAAACCAAAAAAGAAGAGCTGCGTCCGAGAGGACGTGGCTCTTCTTTTTCTATTCTTTGACCATGGCGTCAAATTGCTCCTGCTGTGCAGCCACATACATGGTCTCATGCTTGTCATAGATGACCATACCTGGTTTTGCCCCTGATGGTTTTTTCACATACTTCACCAGTGTATAGTCAACGGGGATCTTAGCCCCACCCTTTCCTTGGGAAAACCAAGCCGCCAGAAAAGCTGCTTGGGCAATGCTTTCCTCATCGGCGGACTTTCCCATTGTCCATAGTATGACATGGGCGCCGTGGATACCCTTGGTATGAAACCACAAATCTCCCTTGGCAGCCAGCTTCATGGTGAGCTGGTCATTTTGACTGTTATTTCGGCCCACCGAAATACGCAAGCCGGAGGAAGATCGAAACTCCATGGGCTTAGAACTGGGTCTTTTCATTTTTGTCTTTCCCTTGGTGCGCCGCCGCAAATAGCCCTCCTGCTCCAACTCCTGGCGAATTTCCTCCAAATCCTGTTCTCCAGACGCCCGGGCAATGCTCTCCAAAACACTTTCTAAATAGCGCAGTTCCTCCTCGCCCTTGGCAATCTGCTCGGTGAGGTGCTCCTCGGCTGTCTTTCTGCGTGTGTAGTCTTTATAGTACTTTGCAGCATTCTGCTGGGGCGTTTTCAGCGGGTCAAGAGGGATGCGAATGAGGGGACTCTCGGGGTCATAAAAGTTTTCCGTCTCTAGAATACTGGCCCCTTTATTCATACGGTAAAGGTTGGCGGTAATCAAGTCCCCCTTCTCTCTAAGGGCCTCTCTATCTTTTGTTTCGGCCAGTTCTTTGGCCTGAAAGCCTAGTTTGCGTGCAGTTCGATCTCTGGCTGTGGTCACACTGCGAATGAGATCCTGCCCCTTCTGACGAATGCGCTCACTATTCTCTTTCTGGGCATAAAAGGAATCCAGCAAAGCCGAAAGCTCTCCTGTTTTTGGGACTGGGTGCCGGGTCCATACTGTAGAATGGGCCGAAAGCTAAAATCCACTGGAACACCGTCACGCAAAAGCAGATAGGGCCCGGTTTCCCCATTTTTGACCTCTGCCGCCAAATGAGCCAGGCGTCGTTCCAGCTCCTTTACATGGGCCCCAACCTCTCCATCTACGGAACCGGTAGCCTCAAAAGAAAGCTCTCTTGCAATCAAGGGAGATATGCCCCCGAACTGTTCCATCAGGTACTGCTCTGCCTTTTGGTTGGGGTTCGAAGGTTCCGGCAAGGGACTCTCCTCTCCCTCTCCAAAGGTGAGCGGATTTTTCTTCCCCTGATCCGGAGGAAGATGGTAAAACATGCCCGGCAGGAGCTGCCTCTCCTGTGACATATCGTAGTCTACTTTGCGCAAACAGTCGATAATGCGGCCATCTTCCCCTACCAAGAGAAGATTTGCCCTACGGCCCATGACCTCCAACACCAGTTGCAGCGTTCGCTTATCCCCCAGCTCGTTGCTGGCCTCTACATGAAAGATAAGCAGTCGCTCCATGGGAGGCTGGCTCACCTCAAGGATGCGGCCTCCGGCCAAATATTTTCGCAGCAGCATACAGAACATAGGCGGTTCTGCCGGGTTCTCTCTTGCAAGTTGGGTCAACTGGGCTCGTGGCCGGGTGGGACTGGCCGAGAGCAACAGGCGAAGGGCACCTGCCTTTCCACGGAGCAGTAAAATCAATTCATCCCGAGCAGGCTGCTGAATTTTATCAATGCGGCAACCCAACACCTCTGTGCGCAGCTCCTGGAGCACAACAGAGAGACAGACAGCATCTAACGGCATCCTCTACCCCTCCATTCCTTCCAGCATACTCGCAAACAGTTCATTGATGCGCTGGGTTCTCCCCTGTAAGTAGAGCCAGCCGAAGAGGGCCTCTAAGGCGGTGGCACTCTGGTACTGCCCCCTACTTGCCCCTTTGGGCACAAAGTGGGGTTTTGCATTGCGCCCACGGCGGTATACCTCTCTCTCCTCTTCACTAAGGAGAGGTAGCACCCTCTCTGCCATCGCTGCCTGGGCCGGTGCGGTCACATAGTCCAATGCAGCCCTATGAAGCTTACCCGGTGTCAGTTTACCGTGTAGGCACAGATGAGAACGCACCAAAATTTCAAACACCGCATCTCCTAAATAGGCAAGGCCCAGGTTGCTAAAATTTCGCATCTGATCCGGCCCGGTCTCCAAATGAAAATAATCCAAATGTTCTTCTCCTTTGCTCACTTTCCTGCCTTTTCCCTGTCACGAGAAATCAGCAGCTTGACTGCTTCAATGCCAAGACGCACGGCAGCATCCACATCATGGGTTTCCTCTTGGTCTAGCCCCGCCTTTTCCCGCTCTTGATTCCAAATCACATGAAAGGCGGAGCCACAGCGCACATGAAGAGCAGATGCAACGGTGAATAGGGCTGCGGACTCCATCTCACTGGCCAGCACTCCAAGGCGCTTCCACGCCTCCCACTTCTCTAATAATTCTGCCGCAATGGGCATCCTCTCCGGTGAATGTTGGCCATAGAAAGAGTCCTTACACTGGACCACACCCACGTGCATGGGTTTGCCCATAGCCTTGGCACTGTCAACCAGAGCTGACAAAGCCTCATAGTGGGGCACCGCTGGAAAGGCAAGGGGGGCATATTCCTGACTGGTCCCCTCCTGGCGTATGGCTCCTGTGGCAACCACCAAATCGCCACTGCGCACATCCAGATTTATGCCCCCACAGGTTCCGACCCGAATAAAAGTATCCGCTCCAATGGCACACAATTCCTCCATGGCAATGGCGGCAGAGGGGCCACCAATGCCGGTGGAAACGACGCTGACCTTTTCCCCCAGGAGGGTTCCCGTATAGATGTTATATTCCCGGTTCTGCCCAATATGGACTGGGTTGTCAAAATAGGCAGCAATGGCGGCACAGCGCCCCGGATCTCCTGGTAGAATGCAATAACGCCCCACATCTCCCTGGCTGCACTGAATATGAAACTGTTTGTTTTCCCTTTGCATTGTTTTTGCTCCTTTCGTGGGTCATTCCAAAGAGGAAAAGCTCTCACTTTGTCCCTTACTTGCTATTTCGAGAACAATAAGATAAACTATATCTAGGATAGCATTTCACTCGTTAACCATCTTTTTTATTACTACGTACTTTGTACTATTACATAAGAAGGAGACCTGTATGAAAACCTTTTTTTTCTGCCTGCTCACCCTGCTACTAGGCCTTGCGGCAGGGCTTATCATTAGCACAAACTTCCTGGGCGAAGTCATTTTCCCTCCAAAGCCAGGAACCAGTAACCAACAACCCAATCTAGATTCCCAAGGCGGGGGGAATGGCTCACAGGGTACCGACGGAACAGGCTCTCAATCCAATGGGACTCAAATCTCTGAAAACGAGGCGCTTCTGCACCAGGCCTACCTTGCCTTAACAGCCATTCGCAGCCGGGATTATGAGAGCCTCTCTTCCTTTGTCCACCCAGACGGTGTTACCTTCACCCCGTTTTCCACTGTGGAAACGCAAACAGATCGAACACTTACCGCCAGTGAACTCAACGGGGCAAAAGGGGATCAAACCCTCTATTCGTGGGGTCTTTGGGACGGTTCTGGCGCCCCAATCGAATACACCATTGCTGACTACTTTGCAAACTTCGTCTACGACGCCGACTTTATCCATGCACCTCAGGTGGGAATCAATGCCCTGCTGTCCTCTGGTAATTCCTTCGAAAACGTTGCAGAGGCATATCCCAACGCCATTTTTGTAGAATTTTATATCCCCGGTATGGATCCCGCCTATGAAGGCATTGATTGGTGTGGACTCAAGTTGGTATTTGAACCGGTAGACGGCGTCTATAAACTCCGTGGGATCATCCACAGCCGGTGGACAACCTAATCTCTCTCCTGCCGCTTGCGGATTAAGTATCCCTCTAGTATCAGTGTAGCGGCAACAGCATCTACCTTTTCTTTGCGCTTTTTCCCTCGATTCCCCGTCTCACTGAGAATGCGATGGGCATCCACTGTTGTTCGCCGTTCATCCCATAATAGCACCGGCAGTCCCGATTGAAGTCTTAGCTTTTCAGCAAATGCTTCGCTTTTTTCCGCCCTGGGACCAATGCTGCCATTCATGTTTTTGGGATACCCCAACACAAACTCTGTCACGGCAAACTGGTCGGCAATTTGCGCGATTTCCTGGAGTACAACCGCCTCCTGTTTGCTGTGGATTACCCTCGTCTCTCCCGCCAGGGATCCGGTTAGGTCGGACAGGGCAATGCCCGTGCGGGCGTCGCCATAATCGATTGCCATTACTCGCATCGTACCGCCTCCTTTTTCCTCTTCACTATATCTTTCCAGGCTCGCCTTGTCAATTCCCTCTCCTTTCTGTGGATGCAGGTACTACCTTGTATTGCTATTTACATTTTTTTCTTGACAAAGCTCTTTTTATATGGTAACCTTATGGCTACCTATGAAGAGGGCTTTTTTTGTGTGCATTTTACGGTATAATGCAGGCAAACCCTTGACCCACTGGGACATAGGGAGGCAGAAGGTGCCGATCTCTACCGTAGCTTCAAAATTTATGCCGCTCTTGCGGCCTTTTGAGATGCGCTAGATTCGGGATCGCCTGTGGCGAAGAATTACCCGAATGTGGCGTTTTTTTCTTTCCCAGGGCCGAACAACTCGATTAAGGAGGTGCCGCAACATGGCAAAAGCCGGCGCACGAATCAAAATCACTCTGAGATGCTCTGAGTGTAAGCAGCGTAATTACAACACCAACAAAAACAAAAAGAACACCCCCGACAAGCTGGAACTGAATAAGTTCTGCCCCTTCTGCAGGAAGCACACCGTTCACAGCGAAACAAAATGATCTTGTTTCTCACGGCTCAAAAAGAAAGAAGGGTTTAACAAATGTCTGAAAAAGAAAACATGGATCTGGATCTGGAACTTGAGGCTGACGAAGCATTGGCCGAAGAGGCTTTGGAAGCATCTGCTCCAGCAGCTGTCTCCGAAAAAAGCAGCAAATCTGCTAAGTCTGACTCGGGCAAGAAAAATAAGCCCGCTGAAAAGAAAAAATCCGGCAACGGCATTGGTCGTTTTCTTCGTGAAATGAAGAGTGAGCTTAAGAAGGTTGCTTGGCCCACCAGAGCCCAAACAACAAAAAACACTGGCGTGGTTATCACCTGCGTTATCATTGTCGGTGCTTTTGTCTGGGTTTTTGATGGGGTGATTGTCCAAGTGATTAGCGCCCTTATTAAACTCGTCAGCAGCTTCTTTGGCGCGGCGTAAGGTGAATTTTTATGGCTGAAAGCGCAAAGTGGTATGTGGCACATACCTATTCCGGGTATGAGAACACAGTGAAGGCCACGATTGAAAAGGCTGTAGAAAACCGCAATATGGGCGAGCTGATTCACGCAGTGAATATTCCCATGGAAACCGTGACGGAAATTACGGACTCTGGTACGAAAACGGTAGAGCGCAAAGTGTTCCCCGGCTACGTGCTGGTGAAGATGGTTCTCACCGATGAGACCTGGCATCTGGTGCGGAATGTCAGAG
Organism: Evtepia sp.; assembly: GCA_041830595.1. GTDB lineage: Bacteria > Bacillota > Clostridia > Oscillospirales > Oscillospiraceae > Evtepia. The sequence goes on along the minus strand of JBHAQX010000026.1, from coordinate 10,928 downwards.
GCGTCACAGGGTTTGTGGGCTCTGGTAACAAGCCCATTCCCCTTACGGAAGAAGAACTGGCCGGCCTGGGCGTTGAAAAACGTGAAGTTTTGGTTGGCTATCAGGTTGGAGACAGTGTTAAAATTACCGATGGTGCTTTGGAATCCTTTCTTGGAACCGTGGAAGAAATCGATTTGGAGCGCAACAAGGTACGGGTTATTGTCTCTATGTTTGGCCGTGAAACACCGGTTGAACTGGATTTGGACCAAATCGAGTCCATCTCTTAAAGTTGTGGGTCATGATACTGCCCACCGTGGGAGGAGTAATCAAGCTCCGCCTAACCACATTAGAATTATGGAGGTGCTCTTAAGTGGCACAGAAAATTACTGGATATGTAAAATTGCAGATTCCCGCCGGAAAGGCAACCCCTGCCCCCCCTGTCGGCCCTGCACTGGGTCAGCACGGCGTGAACATCGCCGGCTTTACCAAAGAATTCAACGAGCGTACGAAGAACGATGTTGGCCTCATCATTCCCGTGGTCATCACCGTGTATGCCGACCGTTCCTTTACCTTTATCACCAAAACGCCTCCTGCTCCTGTCCTGATCAAAAAGGCTTGCAACATTGAGTCTGGCTCCGGCGTTCCCAACAAGACCAAGGTTGCGACCATCAGCAAGGAAGATGTGCGTAAAATTGCTGAGACTAAAATGCCCGATCTGAACGCTGCTTCTTTGGAAGCTGCCATGAGCATGATCGCAGGTACTGCCCGTTCTATGGGCGTTACCGTTGGCGAGTAAGGGAGGAACACACAATGTTTAGAGGAAAGAAATATCAAGAGAGCGCAAAGCAGATTGCCCCCGGTTCCGTCTATGAGCCCAATGAGGCGATGGATCTGGTTGTAAAGACTGCTCCCGCTAAGTTTGATGAAACCGTCGAGCTTCATGTAAAGCTGGGCGTTGATTCCCGTCACGCTGACCAGCAGGTTCGTGGTGCGGTTGTTCTGCCCCACGGTACCGGTAAGGTTGCTCGCGTTCTTGTTTTTGCAAAGGGCGATAAGGCCGATGCAGCAAAGGAAGCCGGCGCTGACTTTGTTGGCGAGATGGACCTTGTGGATAAGATTCAGAAGGAAAACTGGTTTGACTTTGATGTGGTCATCGCTACCCCCGATATGATGGGCGTGGTGGGCCGTCTGGGTAAAGTGCTTGGTCCTAAGGGCCTGATGCCCTCTCCCAAGGCCGGCACTGTTTCCCCTGATGTTGCCAAGGCTGTGCAGGAAGTAAAGGCTGGTAAGGTTGAGTACCGTTTGGACAAGACCAATATCATCCACTGCCCCATCGGTAAGGTCTCTTTTGGCCCTGAAAAGCTGGCCGATAACTTTAGCGCACTGATGGGTGCTATTTTGAAGGCGAAGCCCGCCGCTGCCAAAGGCCAGTATGTGAAGAGCTGCACCATCGCCTCCACCATGGGCCCTGGCGTGAAGGTAAACAGCGCTAAGCTGGTTTAATCTTCCTTCTTTGATCTTTTTAGGTTTTTTCTTGACAGGAATCGCCTAATCTGATACTATTATTTTTGCGTTCCAAAGACAGCAGGTGCTTTTGCGTAAATCCTGCCGAGGATGCAGTCTGTAGAATACTATTATTCTTTTCGATTGCTCATGTCCTCGTGTCTTTTTAAGATGCGAGGGCATTTTTCTTTGGTTCACTTTACTATTGGAGGTGAATTCATACATGCCCAATGCAAAGGTTCTCAGTGAAAAGCAGGCCATCGTCCAGACTCTGATCGAGAAGTTTCAAAACTCTGCTGCCGGCGTTGTCGTGGACTACAAGGGTATTTCTGTAGCTCAGGATACTGCGCTGCGTGTCGAGATGCGTAAGAACGGCGTGGAGTACTTCGTTGTGAAGAATACTCTGGCTCGTTTTGCGGTGAAAGAAGCAGGTTTCGAGGATCTGATCCCTGTTCTGGAAGGCACCACTTCCCTTGCTCTGTGCGAGGGTGACCCTGTTGCCGCTGCAAGAGTTGTGGCTGAGTTTTCTAAGAAGATGAACGGCGAAAAGTTCCACATTAAAGCCGGTTTCGTCGACGGAAAGGTCATCAGCTCTGAAGAGGTAAAGGCTCTGGCCGAGCTGCCCAACAAGGAGGTCCTTGTGGCTATGGTCCTTGGTACCATGATGGCACCCGTCAGAGGTCTTGCCACTGTTCTGGACGCCAACATTTCCGGCCTTGCCCGCGTCATTTCTGCGATTGCAGACAAAAAGGCCAGCTAATTTGGCCCACACAGGTACACATTAAAAACATTTATTTAAAATTTTGGAGGTAATTTACCATGGCTAATGAAAAAGTAACTGCTCTGATTGAAGAGATTAAGAACCTGACTGTTCTGGACCTGTCCGAGCTGGTCCACGCTCTGGAAGACGAGTTCGGCGTTTCCGCTGCTGCTCCTGTTGCTGTTGCTGCTGCTCCCGCTGCTGGTGGCGCTGCTGCTGCTGAGGAGAAGACCGAGTTTGACGTTGTTCTGGCTTCCTTCGGCGACGAGAAGGTTAAGGTTATCAAGGTTGTTCGTGAGATCACCGGCCTGGGCCTGGGCGATGCAAAGACCCTGGTTGAGAGCGCTCCCGCTACCATCAAGGAAGCTCTTTCTAAGGACGATGCTGAGGCTATGAAGAAGCAGCTGGAAGAGGCTGGCGCAAAGGTTGAGCTGAAGTAATTTAGCTAAGATTTCAGGAAGCCCTTGGAGATTCCAAGGGCTTCTTTTTTTCGTTTCATTACCCTCCCCCAACTTCAATACTTTTAATAATCAATATATTTTTATCGATAAACGATAAAAATATATTGATTTTCATTTTCTCTTGTGCTAGAATGGCACAGAACTACTTCTAGGAGGTTATTTGAACATGAAAGAACCATTGGTCTCTCGTTTGCTACGCTATTGCCTTTCCATTCTTTTTTTGATAGGTGTTTTTCTTGTTGCAAGTCTTTCAATAACTCTTCCCCGCTACGCTCATCTGTATGACGCCTATTATCAGATGGAATCCTACCGCCTGTTTCTATTACTGTTCTTAAGTGCATTGGGAGTTCTGGCTCTTTGGATCATTGCAGAGTTGATTCTAATTCTACGCACTATTTCAAAGAATCCCTTCATTCGTCGTAACGTGAGGGCCTTGCGCCGCATTGGTATTGCTGCTATAGGAATCTCTCTCCTCTTTTTCATTAAGTGCATCTATTATCTCACATTTCTTACTCTTGTATGCGGGGGCGTTTTTCTTTTATGCGCTCTCTTAGTCTTTACCCTCTGCGCACTATTTGCCCAGGCGGTGAACTACAAGGAAGAAAACGAGCTGACGATTTAGGAGGGCCTGCTATGATTGTGATTAATCTAGATATTATGATGGCCAAACGAAAGATTGGTCTCACAGAACTGGCCGCCAAGGTGGACCTAAGCCCTGCTAACCTATCGATTCTCAAAAACGGAAAGGGAAAAGCCATTCGCTTTTCCACCCTGGATCGCATTTGCAAACAACTGGAGTGCCAACCAGGAGACATCTTACAATATGTAGAAGGAGCATCCAATGAAGACGACTGAAAACTTAACTGCCCCCATTAACCCGGCCGTTCCTGCTGTCCCCGAACTCAAGAAAAAAGTAGCCAAAACCTATATGCGTGGAGAACGTATTCTCCTTCTTCTCGCCTTATTCTTAGGGATTCTATTTGATCGACTGATTGCAAACTCTTTTTTCGATCCATCTCTCTTTCCTTACTTCTTTTCCCTCTATGGAGCTTTTTGGATTTCCTATTTGGTTTTATTCTATATATTTCACTGGAAGGAGATTAAAAAAGAAAAGATACTTTGGGGGATTGCATTTTTTGCTCTTCTCCTATGTCTACAGTTCTTTCTATTCCAAGAATCTGAGTATTCTACTATGACCCTGGTGGTTTTGCCCCTTGTCCTAATGGCCCATGCACAGCTTTTTGCCCACCGTATTGGCGCAAAACAGGTGTATCGCATGGCGCTCGCCTGGTTTACTGGTCTTTTCATCTTACCTTTCACCGCCATAAAGCATTTCTTCGGTGCATCTTCCAGTTTGCTGAAAGGGGAAAAAAGTTCTTCTGGAAAAAGTTTACTTCTTGGTGCCTTTTTATCCATAGTGCTCCTTTGCTGCATTGTTCCCCTACTCGTTCAGGCCGATCAGGTATTCAAGTATTATCTCCTAAAAATATTTGGAAACTTTCACTTTGGAGAGTTTCTGTTCCATGCCGTGCTTGTTTTTGTTGCAGCGCTTCTGGTCTACTCTTTTTTTTGGCACACCAAGTTCGATAGAGATACCCTCTCCTCGCACTATCAGCAAAATTTTTTTGGCAAGTTCAAACTTGCTCAACTCTCCTCCTACTTTGTGCTCAGTTCTCTGATCGTTGTTTATGGCCTTTTTTGCTCCATACAGTTTACCTATCTCTTTGCCCAGGCAGGTCTGCCCGCCGGAATGACCTATGCTGCCTATGCACGAGAGGGCTTTGCTCAAATTGTTGCCATCTGTCTATGCAATTTGCTTTTACTTGGTCTCTTTCTCTTCTTTTCTGGCGAGAAACCAAGTAAGATTACCACCGCTTTGCTCCTTGCCCTGCTGGTTGTAACGTCTATTATTCTTATTTCCGGCTTTCTGCGTCTCACCCTCTATATTAACGCCTACGGCATGACTTGGCTTAGACTACTCTCCCTATGGTTTATGATTTTTCTTGCCGCTGCCATTGTAATATGCGCTCTCAGACTCTTTTTCAAACAGATTCCTGCTGTCTTTGCCTGCGCCCTGCTTCTATTGGTCCTCTATACAGCCCTTGGATATGCAAACCCCTTGATACTCATTGCAAATTACAATCAAAGCCATGGCCACGCTGCCTATTCTTATCAGAGCTTTTATCCCTCTCCATAGCACTTTTCTTCTATTCTAAGAACAAAAAATGCACGACGCCGAAATTCGGCATCGTGCATTTCTACTTGAACGTAATTTAGGACTCTCTCATGCGAGCAAAGCACTCACTGCAGTAAACGGGGCGATCAGACTTAGGCTCAAATGGAACCTTTGCCTCACTGCCACAGGAAGCGCAGACAGCTGCAAAATACTCACGGGGCCCACGAGCAGCATTCTTACGTGCATCGCGGCAGTTCTTGCAGCGCTGAGGTTCATTCTGGAAGCCTCTCTCTGCGTAAAACTCCTGCTCACCTGCAGTAAAAACGAACTCCTCACTGCATTCCTTACATACTAAAGTCTTGTCTTCGTACATGGTCTTTTCCCTCTCTTTTGTCTTGATAACCCAAGAATGGACTGCTCCGCTGGGTCTTAGAATATGCGAACAGCTCTCGCTGTATTCGCCGGCGTTAAAGCTGCTGCGCCACTTTGCGTCGAATGCGTTGCACAGCATTATCCACGGATTTCGTGGATCGATTTACCTCTTTGGCAATCTCAGAATAGGACAATCCATTCAGATAAAACCCGAGGACTCTATGTTCAAGTTCTGTTAGCTGCCCATCGATCCACTGCTCAAGGGCATGCAACTTCTCCTGATTGATTATGACATCTTCGGGATTTTCCTGCCGACTGGGTGCAGCGCCAAAAGAGACCTGATGTTGCTTACCGGCAAAGAGGGATAGCTCCAAAGAAACATAAGTATTAAGTGGTGTATGCTTGCCCCCGGCCGCCAGGCGCACAGCAGAAATGATACGCCGACGGATGCAAAGCTCAGCAAAGGTATGAAACGTAGCGTTTCGATTGGGAGAAAACTCTCGAATGGCAGCAATGAGACCGAGCATACCTTCCTGCATCAAATCTTCGCTGTCTCCCCCGATTAAGAAAAAGGGACGGGCGCAAATTTTAACCAGACGAGTGTAGCGCAACACAAGAATTTCTTCTGCACTCTTATCCCCTGCTGCTACCTTTGCGCACAATGCCTCATCTGTCTGCCCATTCATTTTTAATGGTTTATCATTCATGCATATACTCATACTTCTTGAAATAATTATAATTTACAATATCTCCAAAGTCAAGGGAATTAAGAAGATTCGGAAATATACTTCCAAAAAATTTCAAATATTTCTGTTACTTTCTACCTATTTCTAAAGTAGGAAATTACAAACAGAGTTCTCTTCTCTTCGACAAAAATTAATTCATTTTTAGTTGCTCTTGCCCCAAAAAGGGTAGACCCAAATGCTCATAGGCCCTCTGGGTGACGCAGCGCCCCCGGGGTGTGCGCTGTAAAAAACCCATTTGCAGCAAATAGGGCTCACACATGTCCTCTAATGTTACCGATTCTTCTCCAACGGTTGCCGCCAGGGTTTCCAAGCCAACTGGCCCGCCGCCATAGAAGGAAATAATACTCTCCAATACCCGACGGTCTACGGCGTCTAGGCCAAGCTTATCCACCTCAAGGGCGTTAAGCGCCTGATCGGCCACATGCTGTGTGATCACCCCACCTGCCCGCACCTGGGCAAAATCTCGCACCCGGCGCAAGAGGCGATTGGCAATACGAGGCGTACCTCTGGCCCGGCAAGCAATCTCCCAGGCCCCGTCAGGCTCAATGGGTATTTGAAGAATCCCCGCACTACGTGCCACAATTTTCGAAAGCTCCTCCGGTGAATATAATTCCAGTCTCAGCATCACACCAAAGCGATCACGCAAGGGGGCAGAGAGCTGACCGGAACGGGTCGTCGCCCCAATCAGTGTGAATCTGGGCAGATCCAGACGAATGGAGTTGGCGGCCGGACCTTTGCCAATAATAATATCAATGGCATAATCTTCCATGGCAGGGTAAAGGATTTCCTCCACGGAACGGTTTAAACGATGAATCTCATCCACAAACAGAATATCATTCTCATTCAGGTTCGTTAAGAGGGCTGCCAAATCCCCCGCCTTTTCGATGGCCGGGCCGGAGGTAATGCGAACCTTAACCCCCATCTCGTTAGCAATGATACCAGAGAGGGTGGTTTTGCCCAGTCCGGGAGGGCCATGGAGCAGCACATGATCCAGGGGTTCTCGACGCATGCGAGCCGCATCAATAAAAATGGACAGGTTTTCCTTCGCCTTCTCCTGCCCAATATACTCATCCAGCAGCTTAGGACGCAGAGAAAACTCCCCCTCATCCTCCTGCAGGAGGGATTTGGTCATTAGGGGCGACTGCTCCTGAAATTCATCTTCCGCAAAATCAATGCTCATTCCTGTCCTCCCTTACCGAACCATTTTCCGCAGGGCCTGGCGAATGATCTCCTCCAGAGGCAACTGCTCCATGTCAATTCCTTTTAAAGCAAGACCAATTTCATCCGAACCATAGCCTAAGACAGAAAGCGCTGCTGCGGCTTCGTTGCTCTTGTTCCCAGGAATGACAGTACTGCCACTGCCCCCGTAGGCCTCCCCTGCTGAACCTTGTTCTTTCGCAAGCTTGTCCTTGAGTTCCAGAATCACCCGCTGGGCAATTTTCTTTCCAATTCCCTGGGCAACGGTAAGGGCGTTTTCATCTCCGGTGATAATAGAAAGTGCCAAACCCTCTGGAGTTGTAGCTGAGAGTATGGACAGGGCCGCCTTTGGTCCCACCCCAGACACACCAATCAGCATTTGAAAGCAGTTGCGTTCTTCCTCTGAAATAAAGCCATAGAGCTCCATAATATCTTCTCTTACGTTGAGATAGGTATATAATTTCCCCGTTTCCCCCATCGTAAGAGCTGATAGTGTATGATTTGTCGTTCGGCAGGCATAGCCAACACCACTACAGTCGATGACCGCCAGTTGAGGGGCAATATGGGAAACCTTACCGCTAAGATAGTAATACATCGCATCTTCTCCTTTACCGTAACCGAGGAAGTCTTGAGGTGGACGATCTGGCATGACACAGGGCAATGGCAACCGCATCGGCCGCATCATCGGGCCTTGGAATACTCTGCAGATTGAGCAGTCTTCTTGTCATTTCCATTACCTGTTTTTTTTCTGCCTTCCCATAACCGGACACAGCCATTTTCACCTGGGCAGGGGTGTATTCAAAGACAGAAACCCCCAAGCGCTGGGCTGTGAGCAAAATAACCCCTCTTGCCTGGGCAACCCCTATGGCAGTTGTCACATTTGTGTTGAAAAACAACTCTTCCACCGCCATTTCATCCGGGCTAAACTGACGGATCAAAGCCTCCAAATCCTCTGCAATCTGCAGGAGCCGACTGGGCATGGGTACACCGGCTTCCGTTGTGATCACTCCACAACGAAGGAGCCGACTCTCGCCCCGTATCGCTTCTAATACACTAAACCCAACAATTGCAAAGCCGGGGTCAATTCCTAGAATGATCATATGCTCCCCCCTCTATCATCCCTTTATTTTACCATGGAGACAGGGGTGTGGCAAGAAGAAATACAACAGATGTTTGATTTGAAAACTGCCGACCTGAATCACAGGTCGGCAGTCAACATTTTATGTATTCAAACGCGCTTCCAAGTTGCTAAGCTCTTCTATGAGCTCTTTGGGCACCTTGCCCTCAAAGCGATCGTAGAAGCCCTTAATATTCTCCACCTCTTGTTTCCAGAGGGCCTTGTCAACATCGAGCAATCCTCGCATGGTATCATCATCCACGTCGGTATCCTGCAGGTTAATGTCCCATGTCTTGGGCAAGTAGCCAATCTCGGCCTCATCTGCACCAACTTCATCAAAGGCGCGCTTCAAAATCCACTCCAGCACCCGCAAATTGTCGCCAAAGCCAGGCCAAATGAACTCGCCATTCTCATCGGTGCGGAACCAGTTGACATTGAAAATTTTAGGCGGATGAGAAGCTTTTTTGCCCATGTCCAGCCAGTGTTGCCAATAGTCACCCATATGATAGCCACAGAAAGGCAACATGGCCATGGGGTCTCTCCGGACAACACCCACCTGTCCTGTGGCTGCAGCAGTGGTCTCTGAGCCCATAATAGAACCCACAAACACACCATGCTCCCAGCTGCGTGACTGATAGACCAAGGGTGCCGTTTTTGCTCTTCTGCCACCAAAAATAATGGCAGAGAGAGGGACGCCCTTGGGGTTTTCAAACTCAGGAGAAATACTGGGGCAGTTCTTGGCCGGGGCGGTAAAGCGAGAGTTGGGGTGGGCCGCCGGGGTCGTAGCCGTATCGGGATCCCAAGGTTTCCCCATCCAGTCCAAGGCATGCTTGGGAGGATTTTTATCTAACTTTTCCCACCAGACGGTATCGTCGTCCAGGTTCAAGGCTACATTTGTGAAAATTGTGTTTTTCCTTGTGGAGGCCAAGGCATTGTAGTTGGAGCTCTCATTGGTGCCAGGGGCCACGCCAAAGTAGCCCATCTCCGGATTCATGGCCCAGAGTCTTCCGTCTTCTCCCACGCGAATCCAGGCAATGTCATCGCCCACGCACCAGGCTTTCCAGCCATCCTTGCTGTACCCCTCGGGAGGAATCAGCATCGCCAGATTGGTCTTGCCACAGGCAGAAGGAAAGGCACCGGTCACATAGCGCACCTCACCCTTGGGATTTTGAATACCCAGGATCAGCATATGCTCGGCCATCCAGCCCTCTTGCTGCCCTAAATAGGAAGCAATACGAAGGGCAAAGCACTTTTTGCCCAACAGCACATTCCCGCCATAGCCGGAGTTGATGGACATAATGGTATTGTCCTCCGGAAACTGAACAATATAGCGCTCTTCCGGGTTCAGGTCTGCTTTTGCGTGGAGTCCCTTTACAAAATCATCACTGTCCCCCAGGGCATCATAGACGTCCTTGCCAACACGGGTCATAATCGCCATGTTGAGGACAACGTAGATGGAATCCGTTAGCTCCAGGCCATACTTGGCGAAGGGAGAGCCCACCACGCCCATGGAGTAGGGGATGATATACATCGTTCTGCCCTTCATTGCGCCATCATAAAGACGCCGCAACTTGGCATACATCTCCACCGGATCCATCCAGTTATTGGTGGGGCCTGCGTGTTCCTGTTTGCGACTACAAATATACGTGCGGCCCTCCACTCGGGCCACATCATTGGGGTCGCTCCGGTGCAAATAACAACCCGGCAGTTTCTCCTGGTTGAGAGAAATCAGTTCACCCGTCGCTAGAGCCTGCTGACGCAGAGTTTCTAGCTGGGCTTCACTTCCGTCAATCCAAAGCACCTGATCGGGCTTTGTCAGAGCAATCTGCTCATCAATCCAGCTCAAAACAGCCTGGTTTGTTGTTAACGCCATCTCAAACATCCTTCCTGTACCCGCATCTTCATTTATATTATAGGTCATTACCCATCATAACGCAAGACCTAGTGGTTTACTTCTCTAACTTTTCAGCAAGTTTGGCAAATTCGGCTATTCCCAATCGCTCTCCCCGAATGTTTTTGGACAAACCAAGCTCCTCCAGCATCCCTCCTAACACCTCTTTTGAGTACGTAGCGCCAAAGGCAGAAAACAGCCCATTGACAAGGGTCTTTCTCCGTTGGGCAAAGGATGCCTTAACCACCCGAAAGAAGAATGCCTGATTCTTCACCGGAACCGGCGGTTCCTTACGCAGTTTTAGCTGAATCACACTGGAAGTCACCTTAGGAGCCGGATAAAAACATGTAGGTGGAATGTCGAATAAAAGCTCGCAGTCTGCATGGTATTGGCAAAATACCGAAAAGGCACCATAGTCTGCCGTACCAGGTTCTGCACAAATACGCAGGGCTACCTCTCGTTGCACCATCACCGTAATTGCTTCTATCCCACCGGCCTCAATTAGGGCCGTTAGAATTGGGGTTGTAATATTGTAGGGCAGGTTGGCACAGGCCACCCAGGAAAGCCCCGGCATCTTACTTTCACATAAGGCCCTGATATCCTGCTTTAGGATATCACCATGGACAATGTCAACATTGTCAAAGCCAGAGAGAGTTTCCTTTAGGATAGGCAGCAGGCTGGAGTCCAGCTCAACAGAAACCACCCGCTCAAAACGCTGTGCCAACT
>JBHAQX010000025.1:0-3734 GCA_041830595.1 Evtepia sp. | reverse complement strand
GGCAACGGGAATAAGGAGCCTGGCCCAGCTTCTGGATGGTCAAACCCACCTTCCTCTTCCGGCAGAGAAATTCCTTGCTCCTCTAGGTATTTCAGTAGATGAACAAAGGTAATGTTGTAGTCAGCAAGACCAGTCTCACGATGCTCTTCTCCCTTTGCAAGACAGGGAGAAATGGAAGCAATCTTCCCCTGAATCCCCTCTTTGCGCATAAGAATTGCTGTGCAACTCATGGGACTATGCACGGGAGACAAAAATGGAAGCAGTTCTTGCTGATGACAACGACAGTAGCGCACAATGACTGGACAAGGCTGGGTAATAATTGGGCCAGGTTTTTTTTCCAGATAGCGCAGGTGCCCCCAAATACAAATATCAGCACCAAGGGAAACATCGTAGATGGCAGATACTCCTATGCTGCGTAACCAAGTGAGAAGCTGCCGCCACTGGGGGATACTGCTGCGAATCGATGGCGCAACCATAACCGCCATCTCTTCCCCCTTTTGCAGGGCATCCAAAAAATTATGTAAATCATCCCGAATGCCCCGGGCCCCCATGCTCACAGATGTCGACACAACTGCCACACAAAATGCACTGTTCTTCCTTAATTCTTACCTGAAAACTGTTCTCTCGCATTTGAACCACTGTATTTGCCGTTTCCACCGGACACACCCGCATACAGCGATTACAACCAACGCAGTTTTCATCATCAGCAAGAACAGGGAACAAACTCTGGCCCTCTCTCTTCTCGTTCAAAATACCTCTCTCCTTGATACTATTTTCCCTTTACTGGTATTCGAAAGGCTACCTGAAGTGCCTAGATTATTCTCTCGAAATTTATCATAAGTTGACATAATTTGTATATTGTATTATAGCACACTGTATATAGGAAAAGAAGTCCAAAGCTCCCTTGATATCACTTTTATTTTATTCTTTTTTTGCGAATCAAAGAAAATTCATTTTTTCCTAAAAAAGATCCGCCTGCCCTGAATAAAAGGCAGGCGGATCGCCGTGGAAAGAGGGATCCCGAACTATTCCCCTTCCCTGATTTCTTTGCTGATTGTGGAATTCGTTGCTTCAATCTCTTTGTTGAGGAAGAATGAAATTACGGTACGAATCAACACAATGGCTCCCAGGCGTGCAATATCTGCAAAAGATGGGTTAACAATAGACTCAATGATATCCCCAATAATCAAAATTTCCAACCCCAGTAAGACATACCAACCCAGGTTGTTCTTTATTTTTTGAATCTCTGAGGGTTTTCGCCTCACTTCTCCTCTGCCAATCATTGCAAGCAATAAATCCTTCATACATAGAAGCAGACCCACTAACAGTATGATAACGGAGATGAGCTTGATGCCCAAAATAATATACATAAGTACTTGAGAAAAAATCTCCACAATACCGCCTCCCAGTCAACTGTTTTTATTCCCAACTATTGTAACATAACTCTTTTTAAAAAATAGTCAGAAAAGTTCCTTTTACGTTGGATGAATGAAGCGCTGCTGCTTTTTAGTCAAAACTTTGATCTTACTCCCGCATCTTCTTCCTCCTGCCCGCTAATAAGTAGAGTATCCCTGCAAAAAGTGGGCACAGGGCCATCAGCGCAAACATGCTCCCGTAATCTGTCACAGAAGATAGCACGCCTGCCACCACTGCCCCTAGGCCGATGCCCGCATCGAGACCCGTAAAAAATGTGGCATTGGCCGCTCCTATGTTTTCCCTTGGCACATTGACAATGGCCATGGTCTGCAAGCTGGACATCGCTGCCCCCGCCCCTATTCCATAAAGCATTGCACAGAGAATAAAGGCAGGTAAACTACTGCTTACACATAACAAAACTAGTGCGGCAGGTATACATATTACTCCGCTCCAGATTCCCACACCAAAGCCTTTCCGATCAATCCATCTGCCAAAAAAGGGCCTTGTGAGCAGTACGGTAACAGCATATGTCGTAAAAAACAGCCCCACAGAACCAATACTACGCTGTGCTCCATACAGGGCCAGAAAGGTAACCACAGCCCCCCAAGTCATCATAATAAAAAGAATTAAAAAAGAGGATAGAATAGATTCTTTTGCATACAGAACTAAGGGTTTCTTCTCCTCTGGCAAGGTAAGTCCAGGCCTATGATAGTCAATCTGAAGAGCCAGCAGAAGTGCGACTATTAAAAATCCCACGGCAAGGAGCACATTTCTCTCTATGGAAAGCGAAAGAGCAATGGCTGGTGCAATGGCCAATGCAATGCTACTGGCCAAACTAAAGTAGCCCATCCCCTCTGCAAAATGTGCTTTCTCAATGTTATCCGATGCCACCGTACTGCAGGCTGTGCTGGCAACACCCCAAACCACACCATGAAAAAAACGAATTGCTAAAATTGCAGCAACGACTGGAAACAGTGCGTAGGCCCCTGTTGCCACTAGCATACCCAGTATACCCACCAAAAAAATCCCTTTCCGACCACGGCGATCTAATATCACACCAGCAAATGGTCGTATGAGCAGGACCGCTACGGTTAAGGCTCCTTGCAAAAGACCTAGGAGTGCATCTGGAGCGCCTAGGGATTTTATATACAGTGGTAGCGCTGTTGGAAACAGTTGGAATGATGAGAACATGAAAAAATTTACAAGGGTAATCAAAACAAGATTTTTTGTCCAGATCTTTCCCCTTCCCATCCTGCCACATCCTCTCCTCAATCGTTCCAGCTTTTGCTTGTACAGGGGCAAACACTGGTGAACCCTCTCAGCTGCGCACCTGTCTTATTTCCGCCGTTTGGATTTCTGAATCAAATAGTATCACTGAACCCCACGGGGCGCAATGACTATTTTAAGATAAAATATAGGAAAAGAGCGGAGACTGAGAAATCTTACCTCCGTCTCCGCTCTTTCATGGCGATCTTTAGTTGCTGTTGGCCTCTGCCCAACTTTGCTCTAAACTGGCCCAGTCACGGGTTTCATAAAGCTCTAGCCACGTTCCATAGGGGATATCCCGTTCCGGATGCCTAGAGTCCTTATGCATAAAGCCATGAGAGTTTGTAGCCTCTTGCATATCCAGATAATACCAGGCACTGGGGTCTGCATTATCTGTCCAGGTATTCATGTTGTCGGGCAAGATATCCTCCATGGTCTCCGGCAAGCGGCCTGTCATGCGATTCACTAGTGCCACAAATTCTGCACGGGTCACATAGGTATCGGGACGGAAACTACCATCCGGATATCCATCAAAGAAGCCAATCGCTGCTGCATAACCGATGTCCTGCTGAGCCCAGTGCCCGGCGGTATCATTAAAGAAGGGGGTTCGCACTTCTTTTGTCCCGAGCTGGCGGCCAAAACGAGCGGCCACCGCAGCAAGTTCGCCTCTGGTGATGTTGCCATTCGGTTGGAAACTGCCATCTGGATATCCGTTGAGAACTTCCATCTTGCTCATGACCGACACGGCGTTATTAAACCACTGGCCTGAATTGACATCAGAAAACCCATTTGTCTGGGTCCAGTTGCTGTTTCGCACTTCATCCCTAAGCAGTCGGAACACTACGGTAGCAACCTCCGAACGCCGCAGATTCTTCTCCGGGCGCACGGTGCCATCGGGATAGCCAATCAGATAAGCCTCATGCTCACTGGCAAAAATGGCTTGTCCTGGGTTACCATTTCCACCACTATTGCTTCCACTGCCGCTGCCGCCTGTTCCTCCACTTCCACCACCAGTGACTACCGGTGCTTCCTTCACCTTAACATTGACCGTG
>JBHAQX010000024.1:0-5783 GCA_041830595.1 Evtepia sp. | reverse complement strand
TGTGGCTGTGATTACCGTCATCTTCCCCAGAGGCGATATCGGTAATCTTCAGTGGATGCTCTATGAAGTCTTGGGCGGCGGTATTATGTTGGGTGCCTTCTTTATGGCCACCGACTATGTAACCAGCCCCAATACACCTAAGGGTGAGCTGATCTACGGCATTGGCTGCGGTCTGATTACCGTATTTATCCGTTACTTTGGCGGATATCCCGAGGGCGTTTGCTACTCCATCCTGCTGATGAACGTCTGTGTATGGCTGATTGACAAGTACACCATGCCTGCTCGCTATGGCGTAACCAAGCAGATGAAAGCAGAGGCAAAAGCAAAGGCAAAGGCCGACAAGTTAGCAGCAAAGGAGGCGCCTTAATATGAGTGAGAATGTAAGTACGGCAAAGAAGAAAGAACCAGGTTTTGCAACACTGGTTATCGTACTGGCTGCAATTTGTATTGTGATGGCGTTTCTTTTGGGTCTTGTCAACATGGTGACCGAACCTGCGATTCAAGATAACGACCAAAAGAAAATCAATGAAGCCATGGCTGCTGTGTTGCCTGTTTATACCGATGGTGAATACACCGAAGTCGAGTATGCAGAAGAGGGCAGCATTGTCACAGGCGTCTACCAGGCGGGAGACATGGGCTATGTGGTTCAGGTTCAGCCCACCTCCGGTTTTAGCGGTGCCATTGACATGATGGTTGGTATTGATGCCAGTGGCGCTGTGCAAGGTGTTTCCATCATCAAGCATGCAGAAACTCCCGGTCTGGGTGCCAAGGCAACCGACCCTGAGTGGCAGGCACAGTTTATTGGAACAACCGAGGCGCTTACTGTGATGAAGGATGGCGGCACGATCCAGTCCATTACCGGATCAACCATCACCTCCCGCGCTGTTTGTGAAGGCGTTAACGCCGCACGCACAGCTGTGGAAGCTGTGAGTTAAGGAGGGGTTGAGATGAGTGTGAAAAAACAATTTTGGGAAGGTCTAGTAACCCAGAACCCCGTTTTAGTTCAGCTACTAGGCATGTGTCCCATCCTGGCAATCACGACAAGCATGTTCAATGGTATTGGCATGGGCCTGTCCGTTATGGTTATCCTGACCTGTTCCAACGTAGTTATCTCCATGCTGCGTAAGGTCATTCCCGGCAAGGTTCGTATTGCTTGCTATGTTGTAGTCATCGCCAGCTTCGTTACCATTGTTGACCTGATGCTCAAGGCATTTGTGCCTGCCCTTTCTGAGAGTCTGGGTCTGTTTATCCCACTAATCGTGGTAAACTGTATCATTCTGGGGCGTGCTGAGGGCTTTGCCTCTAAGAACCCCATCGGCAGATCCGCTCTAGACGGCATCTTCCAGGGCTTCGGTAACATGGTCGCCCTGACCCTGATGTGCATTGTCCGTGAGTTCCTTGGCGCCGGCACCTTTGGCGGAGGTATGCTGGGTGGCGAGAAGATCATTGAGCTTGGCAGTGCCCCTGGTTTTATGATTCTGCCGGAAGGTGTTCCTGCACTGGGTATGATTCTCCCTGTGGGCGGCTTCCTTACGCTAGGCTTCATTATTGCAGCCTTCCAGTATTTCCTCAATAAGCCTAAGAAAAAGAAGGAGGTGGCTAAGGGATGACTAGTTTTGGAGAAATCATGGGCATCGCCCTAGCTGCTGTCCTAGTAAACAACTTTGTTCTGGCCCAATTCCTTGGTATCTGCCCCTTTATGGGCGTTTCCAAGAAGATCGAAACGGCTCTGGGTATGGGCATGGCGGTTATCTTTGTTATGGGTGTGGCCTCTGCGGTCTGCTATCCCATTAACGAGTATATCCTGAAAACGAATAACCTGATCTTTATGCAGACGGTTACTTACATTCTGGTTATCGCCTCCCTGGTTCAGTTTGTCGAGATGTTTTTGCAGAAGGCTATGCCCTCCCTCTATGAGGCCCTGGGTGTGTATCTGCCCCTCATCACCACCAACTGTGCCGTGCTGGGCGTCGTGCTACAGAACACAGCAAAGTCTTATACCTTTGTATCCAGTCTGACCTACGGTATTACCGGCGGTGTTGGATTTTTGCTTGCCATTGTTCTGTTTGCCAGTGTCCGTGAGCGTATGGAGTTTGCTGAAGTACCTAAGAGCTTTGCCGGCTTCCCCATTGCACTGGTTGCGGCAAGTCTTTTGTCACTGGCATTCATGGGCTTTTCCGGCCTGAAAATTTGGTAAGGGGGCGGAGAGAGTATGACAACAACAGTGATTATGGCTGCGGTGGTGCTAGGTATTTTAGGTACCTTATTTGGCATTATCTTGGCCATTGCCTCCAAAGTGTTTGCCGTTGAAAAGGATCCAAAAGAAGAGGCCATTGCGGAAATTCTTCCCGGCGCCAACTGTGGCGCCTGTGGCTATCCTGGCTGTGCCGGTTATGCCGCTGCCGTAGCCAAAGGGATTGCTTCTGCCAGCGCTTGTAGCGTGGGCGGGGCACCCTTGGCAGAGCAGATTGGTGAGATTATGGGTGTCAGCGTCGAGATCGGTGCCAAGACTGTGGCCCAGGTCTGGTGCAGTGGTCATGGTTGTGACAAGCTGCGCTATGACTATGAGGGTCTGAAAGATTGCCGTGCTATGAGCCGGGTGTCTGCCGGTCACATGATGTGTACCTATGGCTGCTTGGGCGGGGGAACCTGTGAAGAAATCTGCCAGTTTGATGCCATTCACATTGTGGATGGTGTTGCGGTGGTGGACCATGAGGCCTGCACCGGCTGTACCATGTGCGTGAATGTCTGCCCCAGAAACATCATTGAGATGATTCCGCTGAAGACAAAACGTCACGTGGCAGTCAAGTGCTTCTCTGAGGCCAAAGGGGCTGAGGTGCGCAAGAGCTGTGAAGATGGCTGCATTGGCTGTGGCATCTGTGTCAAGGCTTGCCCCAAAGAGGGCGCCATTGTCATGGAGAACAACCTGGCTAAGATCAACTACGAGATTTGCATTGGCTGCGGAATCTGCGCACAAAAATGTCCTCGCAAGACCATTACTGTGGACGGAAAAGTGCCTGAACCAAAGCCTGATAAGCCCAAGCCTGCAGCACCCAAGGACGGCGAAGCCGCTCCTGCGCCGAAGGCAGAGGCAGCAAAGACTGAGCCAGCACCTGCGGAAGATGCTGCGCCTGTAGAGGCCGAGGCTCCTGCTGCACCAAGTGAGACTTCCGAGTCTTAAGTTTTGAATGAAAAACCAGGCTGAATCAATGGTTCGGCCTGGTTTTTTCTTTTTTTCTTTTCAGATTGTTTTTCCTGTAGAAATCCCCTTAGAAAGTCATTGACAGGGAAAATGTTGTGTGATATCATATATAAGCTGACACGGCAGGAGACCCTTTATGCGGGTGTAGTTCAATGGTAGAATCCCAGCCTTCCAAGCTGGTCGCGTGGGTTCGATTCCCATCACCCGCTCCAATATGCGCCTGTAGCTCAGTTGGATAGAGCAACTGCCTTCTAAGCAGTAGGCCAGGGGTTCGAGTCCCTTCAGGCGTGCCAGAGCATTATAGAATGCTCAATGTAGGTCTCCTCGCTGGATGCCGTCAGCAAAAGATTTGGTGGGTATAGCTCAGTTGGTTAGAGCACCGGATTGTGGTTCCGGGGGTCGAGGGTTCGAATCCCTTTATCCACCCCATTTATCTCCGAGAGAAAGAGCCGGACATCGGTTTCGGCTCTTTTTTCTTAGAGTTTGTGTTTCGGTGGGGTGTGGCCAAGTGGTAAGGCACGGGACTTTGACTCCCGCATTCGTTGGTTCGAGTCCAACCATCCCAGCCATTTTTTAAACTTAATAAGACCCGTTAGCTCAGTCGGCAGAGCACCTGCCTTTTAAGCAGGGTGTCCCGCGTTCGAGTCGCGGACGGGTCACCAAAGCCTTGAAACTACTAGGTTTCAAGGCTTTTTTCTGTCCAAATAGAAAAAGTCAGACACCCTGCCTAAACACTGAAAAAATGTGAAGGCAGGGTGTTTCATGTAGAAGAAGCCCTTATCGAGATGTATCTGGCAGGGGTATCCGTTTGCCGTGTGGAGGATATTACGGAGGCCCTTTGGGGCAGCAAGGTGTCGCCTAGCACCATCAGTGAGCTGAATAAGAAAGCCTATGTTCACATCGAGGATTGGCGCAATCGAAGCCTACACGGGCGGTGCTATCCTTACGTCTATGTGGACGGCATCTGTCTGCGCTGCAACTGGGGTGGATAGTACGAAAATGTGGCCATTTTAGTTGCGATTGGTGTCAATGAAGACGGCTATCTGAGGTATTAGGGGCTTCCGTGGGCATGAAAGAGGACAAAGCCAGCTGGGTGAATTTCTTCACTTGGCTGAAAGGAAGAGGTCTTGATGGTGTAAAACTTGTTGTGGGAGACAAGATCCTTGGCATGCTGGAAGCTGTGGTGGAAGCGTTCCCTGACGCAAAATACCAGCGCTGCACAGTCCACTTTTACCGGAATGTATTCTCGGTCACGCCTCGCTCTAAAGTGAAGCTGGTCGCCAAAATGCTTAAGGCAATCCATGCCCAGGAGAGCAAAAAAGCGGCCAGAGCAAAAGCCAGCTTGGTGGTGGAGGAATTGCGCGCCATGAAACTGCCTGAGGCGGCCAAGAAGGTGGAAGATGGGATTGAAGAAACGCTGACGTATGCTGATTTTCCCACAGAGCATTGGAGCAGAATCCGCACCAACAACGCCATTGAACGGCTCAATCGAGAGATCCGGCGGCGAACTAGGGTGGTTGGTGCGTTCTCCGACGGCAACTCCGCCCTGATGCTGGTCTGCGCCAGATTGCGCCATGTTGCCGGCACCCAGTGGGGCAACAAAAAATACATGAATATGAAACATCTTGAGACGGCAAGTCAGGATGATTTCATGGTTGGATAACTCCCCGAAAATAACAGAGCCTAATTCAATTTGAGAAAAACTATGGAAACTACCGGGTGGGATGCAGACTCTTGATGCCGGCCTCTTATGTTGTCATTGGGATTAAAGTTATAACTCTCATCTCCCTTGACAAGACCCAAGCCCCTGGCTTTGTCAATGTCTGTCAATGCCCAGCTGGGTATCTCAGCCTGATCTTTGAAGCCGCCTTTATAGGTCTGTGGAATATTTCCAATATTCAGCATGCGCATGAGCATGGTCACATACTCCGCTCTGGTAATATTGCGGTCAGGCTCAAAGGTAGAGGCGCTAGTGCCCAGAATGACTTCTCTGGCTGACATATAACGAACAGTTCCCTCCATCCACTTGCTCTTGGTGTCCAGAAAATCCTTTCCAGGCATCTGACTGGGGAAGAAGTTGCCTCCCTCATAGATAACAGCATAGATTGTTCCATCTTTATACCAGCTACGAGGGATAATGTCTTTTACGTCTTTGTCATTTACATTGTACTGCATCACCACGTACTCTGGCTTCTCTCCAGCCTTTAGGCTATAGGGGGCGCATAGCGGTGCGGGATTGCGGTAGTTATAACATTCACGACCGTTCCTTCTTGCTCAATTGTGACACGAAGGGGATCGGAGGTAATAGAAAAACGGACTTTTGGCGTACCACTGATTTGACTGGGATTCAGAAACATAAAATCCCTGAGGAGCATGCAGGGACCATTGGGCACAATGAGGGACATTGTGTTACCCGTATTGTTAAACCAACTACTGTCTAGGGCAAAATAGGTGCCTGGGAAACTGGAACCGCCTCCGGAGCCGCCATCCCCTGGGCTAGTGGCAAGACCAACAAAGCCCTCAACCAGTGTTCCACTTCCTTTAATGGAAACGACTTGTGGCTCTTGTGCGGGAGTTGCTA
>JBHAQX010000023.1:0-8543 GCA_041830595.1 Evtepia sp. | reverse complement strand
TCGAAGATCCTTTTCCCAAAGACAAAACGGAGGTAACGCCTTTGCCGGAAAACCCACCTCCATGTACTGTTCTGGATGTGAGTCTGGAAGGGGTGCGTTTTCGTTGTTCCCAGAGATTTGAGCGGGGCGATTGGGTGAAGATTATGGATTTGCGTCTGAGGAAAGAGGATCGGCGGCCCTTCGAACTATTGGGGCAGGTCTGCTGGGCAGATCGTGCAGGTCGCAATGAGTTTATGTTCGGCTGCAGCTTTGCGCCGATGACCCAGGCGGACCAGGACCAGCTGTGCGCCGCTATTTTTGCCCTCCAGCGCCTTGAATTACAGGGTAGAAAAAAGAATAACCGCTACTATGGATAGACAAAAAAGTCCCACACTGAATCGTTTCGGTGTGGGACTTTTTTGTCTTGGCCTTAAAATAGGGGAGAAAAGATCCGCAGAAGAGAGCGAAGAAGTCGCGTCGGAAAGCTCACGCGCAAGCAATCCTCCAAATGAATCTCTTTACAAAGGGGTAGGGTTTTGAGAAAGTCGTCTCGCAGTGCAAGCACAGAGGGATCGCCACAGAGCCAGACGCCGTTTTCATATTGCAGATAAAAACTTCGATAGTCCAAATTGCAGCTGCCAACAGAGGCATAGAGATCATCCGCAACCACAGATTTGCTATGGATAAAGCCCGGTAGATATTCAAAAATGCGTACGCCAGCCTGGAGCAGTTCCTCATAGTGGGACTGGGTGACATGAAAAACCGATTTTTTGTCCGGTATATGGGGAGTCATAATGCGCACATCCACCCCAGAGCGGGCAGAAATCAGAATGGCGGAGGCAATGGTGTCATCAATGACTAGGTAGGGTGTGGTGATGTAGAGATAATGCTGGGCCTTGGAAAACATCTGAATGTGTAAATCGACGCCAATGGTATCAGAGGGGAGAGGTGTATCGAAGTAAGGCTGCACAAAGCCTGGCTGGGGTGGAATGGCCGGAAAGTGCTCCGGGTAGAAGGTGCGATAGACCGTTTCTTGGTTTGTAATACTCTCCCACATCTGCAAAAACAGTACGGTTAGGGACCATACCCCTTCGCCTTGCAAAAGGAGAGCCGAGTCCTTCCAGTATCCAAAGCGAAGCTTGGCATTGATGTACTCATCAGCCAGGTTTATCCCCCCAACAAAGCCAACCGTACCATCAATCACACAGACCTTGCGATGGTCTCGGTTGTTTTGTCGTACAGATAGAATGGGGCGAACAGGGCGAAAGACGGCGCAGGAAATCCCTAAGCTCCTCATTTCTTCCGGGAATGATCGAGGTAAAGTGACTACGCTGCCCAAGTCGTCATAAATAATACGCACATCCAGGCCGCGGGCAACTTTTTCTTTCAGAATATCCAAAATTCCGGCCCACATACGCCCCTCTGCAATGATGAAATACTCCAAAAAGATGTATTCCTGGGCGGTTTGGAGTTTCTCCAGCAATACCGGGTAGAAATCATCCCCAGTGGGGAAATATTGAGTTTGGGTATTTCGAAAGGGTGGGCAACTGGCAGCATTCTCCAGATAGCGAGATTGCTGAGAAACAGCAACCCCAAAAGGCATAAGATCCTGGGGAGAGGCAGCAAGACCGGAGAGTTGCTGACCAAAAGTATCACGCATACGCTGTCGGACTCGCTTATCAGGCTGGCGGGCACCGCCCATGAGAAAAAAGGCCAGACCACCCAGGAGTGGAAACAGTAAAATGGGAATAATCCAGGCAATTTTATAGGGCAGTTTGGAACGGCTATTGGCAATCAGCAACATAGTAAAGAAGCTGAAAGCAACGCAAAACCAGTAAACATAAAGAAAGTACTGACTAAACTGGGTAATGAGAAAAATAAACGTTGCCAGCTGGAGAAGAATCATCAAAACAACAATAGCGACCCGCTGAAAACGGGGAGAGAGAAGCTGCTTCATTTGAGCACCACGCTCTCTTCGCCTAACAGCTCTTTCAGTTCGTCAATCAGAGCATTGTGAAGCAGACAAGTGGCGCCTAGACGTCGCTTGCTGTCCGCAAAGTAAAAGACGGCCTGGCTCTCCCCTGGGAACATAAAGAAGAGCTTTTTAATACGCTCGAAGACGGCAGCCCCTTCTTCAGGAATTTTAATGTACAGCTTGCCTGTCTGCACTTGGGGGCTGCTGGATGGGGCAGCAGAAGATTGCATCTCGTGGGGCAGATGATCCAAAGGCATCACCTTGTCACACATCAGCTGAGGGGGCTTGTCCTCTCGTACAGAAATGCGGCCGGTTACTAAAACCGCCTGCCCGGCCTTAAGATAGTTGCCGGACTCCTCTAACACACGAGAAAACGCCAAAAGCTCCATGGAGCCGGTGTCGTCCTCCAAGGTGATGTAGGCCATGAGGGAGTCATTGCGTGTGGTTTTGGTTTTCACCCCTGCAACAATCCCGGCTAAAATCGCATTTTGGTTGTCCCGATACCGCTGGGGTCCATCCTCAGCGGCAAAGTCGGCAAGGATAGCGCCCATGGGAAATGCACCGCTTTTCTTGACCGCCTCCCGATACTCATCCATGGGGTGGCCGCTTAAATAAAGGCCCGTCACTTCTTTTTCCATGGCCATAAGCTCTCGGGAAGAAAACTCTGGAATGTCCTTTAGGTGAAGCTGTATGGGTTCCGGTGCATCCGTGTTTAGACTAAATAGATCAAACTGTCCTTCCAGGTTCTTTTTGCGGTTACGTGCCAGGCTGTCCAGAAGCTGTTCATAGACATCTAAGAGCTGGGAACGGCGGTGACCAAAACTATCAAAGGCGCCGCTGCGAATGAGGCTCTCCATTACCCGCTTGTTCAAATCCGCTTCCATCATGCGTTGGCAAAAATCGGGGAAGGAGGTAAATAGGCCGCCCTTCTCCCTCTCGGTCAAAAGGGCACGAGTAAAGCCCCGACCGACCCCCTTAAGTGCCGATAGGCCAAAGCGAATATCCTCCCCAGAGACGGTAAAAGTAGGGCCGGATTGGTTGACATCGGGAGGGAGGATGGCAATGCCGGAAGCCTTACACTCCCCAATATACTCGCTGATCTTCTCTTGATAGTCCAGCACAGAGGTGAGCAGGGCAGCCATATATTCTCGAGGATGGTGGCATTTAAACCAGGCGGTTTGGTAGGCGATGATGGCATAGGAAACCGCATGGGCTTTGTTAAAGGCATAGTTGGCAAAATCAAAGATTTCGTCATAAATGCTCTGGGCAATGGGCTCAGAAATTCCATTGGCCAGACAGCCTGGAATATTTCTCTCGGCATCGCCAAAGACAAAGGCGTGCCGCTCCTTTTCAATCTCGCTGGCCTTTTTCTTAGAGATGGCACGTCGCACCATATCCGCCTGTCCCAGAGAGAAGCCGGCCAGCTTTTGAAAGATTTCAATGACCTGTTCCTGGTAGACAATGCAGCCATAGGTAACCGACAGAATTGGAACGAGGCTTTCATATTTGTAGGAAATTAGCTTCGGATTCTGCTTGCAGGCAATAAAGCGGGGAATCGATTCCATAGGCCCCGGCCGAAACAGGGCGATGATCGCCGTAATGTCCTCAATGTCCTTGGGCTTTAGGCCCACACAGACCCCAGTCATCCCGGAGGACTCCATTTGGAAGACGCCGGAAGTATGTCCCGCCGAGAGCATTTGGAAGGTCTCCTGGTCATCTTCCGGGATAGAGGAGAGGGAAAAGTCAGGAAGTTTGCGCTGGAGCATGTTGACAGCATCGTTGAGAACCGTCAAGTTGCGCAGACCCAAAAAGTCCATTTTGAGAAGGCCAAGTTCTTCCAAGGTCGTCATAGGGTATTGGGTTACAATGGCCTCATCGTTCTTAGCCACGGGCACATAGTGCTCCACGGGAAGGCGTGTGATGACCACACCGGCCGCATGGGTGGAGGCGTGGCGGGGCATGCCCTCTAAGCTGCGGGCGGTATCAATCAGCTGCTGAATCCGAGGATTCTCCTCATACTGGCTTTTTAGTGGGGCCGAGAGCTTTAGGGCATTATCCAAGGTGATTTGAGGTGCATTTGGCACAAGCTTGGCAATGGCATCTGCCTCGGCATAGGGGAAGTTCATGGCTCTTGCCACATCTCGAATGGCCCCTTTGGCTGCCATAGTACCAAAGGTGACGATTTGGGCCACATGATCCACGCCGTACTTTTGGTTGACATAGTCGATTACTTCGCCTCTGCGCTGGTAGCAAAAGTCGATGTCGATATCCGGCATAGAGATACGTTCCGGGTTTAAAAAGCGTTCGAACACCAGGGCATACTTCATGGGGTCCACGTCGGTAATGTCCAGGCAGTAAGAGACCATGGAGCCCGCTGCCGAGCCACGGCCCGGCCCCACAGGAATACCACTACTCTTGGCATAGCCGATAAAGTCGGAGACAATCAGAAAATAGTCCACAAAGCCCATGGCGCGAATCATGTCCATCTCCATCTCCAGGCGCTGGCGGTAGGCCTCATTGCCCTGGGGATAGCGGCGGGAAAAGCCTTCCTGGCAAAGGTGGACAAAGTAGGCCTCCCCCGAGGCCCAGCCTGAAGGAAGTTTAAACTCCGGCAGATGGTACTTGCCAAATTCAAATTCCAGGTTGCAGAGATTGGCTATGTGTGCCGTGTTTGTAATGGCATCGGGCACCTGGGGGAAGAGAAGCTTCATCTCCTCCTCTGACTTGATATAAAAGGTCTCGGTTTCAAATCGCATGCGGGTGGGGTCATCCACGGTGCGCCCCGTCTGAACACAAAGCAGCACATCTTGGATTTTGGCGTCTTCCCGGGTGAGATAGTGGGCATCGTTGGTCACGACCAGGGGAATGCCAGTCTCTTTGTGAATCCGCAATATGCCGGCTGCCACTTCTTTTTGCTCATGGATACCATGATCCTGCAGTTCCAGGTAATACCCATCTGGGCCGAACAGAGCTTGCATATCCAGAGCGTGGGCCTTGGCACCCTCATAGTCCCCGGCCAAAATCCGCTGGGGGACCTCCCCCGCTAGACAGGCAGAGAGGCAGATCAAGCCCTTTGCATGTCCCCGCAACAGCTCCAGATCAATGCGGGGCCGGCTATAAAAGCCCTCTGTATAGCCCCGGCTGACCAGGGCACAGAGGTTCTGATACCCCTCTTGGTCTCGGCATAGGAGCACCAGATGCCGGGCATCGGAGTCCAGCTCATGGACCTTGTCAAAGCGGCTTCGTGGGGCTACATAAACCTCGCAGCCGATAATGGGTTTAATCCCTGCTTTTTTGCAGGCCTTGTAAAAATCAATGGCACCATACATGACCCCGTGGTCGGTGATGGCGAGGGCAGTTTGCCCTAGGTCTTTGGCTCGTTGGACCAGTTTTTCAATCCGACAGGCACCGTCAAGCAGGCTAAACTCGGTATGAACATGGAGATGCACAAAGGGCATAAGGCTGCCCTCCTTTCCTCGTTGTATGTTTATTCATCCTGCCCCAGAGAAACCAGCTTGCGCAAGCGATGATTCAGGCAGGATTTTGTCACAGGGGGGTTACACAGGCCCGCCAGCTCTGTCAGGGAGAGTTCTGGGTTTTTCTGGCGAAGGGTTGCGGCTTCCTGCAGCTTCTCAGAGAGAGAGTCCAATCTGCCGTCTGCTACTAATCGGCGAATGGCGGACAGCTGTTCCTGGGCGGCATCTACGGTTTTGTCTGCGTTGGCCGCGTCACAATTGACGCGGCGGTTAATGCCGTTACGCAGATTTTTTTCTAACTTGGCAGTCATGATTTCCATCGCAGAGACAGGGGCGCCGATGGCGGTTAACAGGTCTTCAATGTGCTCACTTTGCTTGAAATAGGTCACATAGTTCGATTTTCTGCTTGTGTTTTTTGGCTGATAGTCCATGTCAAGGAGTAGGGCCGTGAGCTCTCGGCTCACGTAGTAGTGGGAGGTAACCAGCTCCAAGTGGTAGGCCTTTTGGGGGTCTGTGGCAGAGCCTCCTGCCAAAAAGGCACCTCTTAGAAAGGCCGTTTGACAGTGAGAGTCCTCCAGCATAGCAAAGTTAATGTGCAGCGCAATGCCGCCGTCCATACTGCCACAGATCTCCCAAATGTGAGCCAGTTTGTCCGGGGAGGTGATTTGGAAAATCTGCTTGCCGCCAACGATATCCGGCTCCGTGATCTGGTCAAAGTCCAGCTGAAAAGCTTTCCGGAATAGAAGGGGCAATCGTCCAGCGAAGGCAAGGGACTCCGTCATGATTTTGATCCCCTTAGGGGAGAACTGGTTGCAGTAAAAGAGCACACCGCAGGCTTCTGCCCGGGCGCAGCAGGGGCGACTGAGGCGCCCGCGACACAGTTCTATTTTTACATCACCGGAAAAAGACATAAACACCTCTCAAGAATTCGCACGGGAGTGAAAGCTTCAGATCGAATGGGGCTTACCCGTAAACCTTAATGCTACCACAGGTTTCGTAGATATGGGCAATTTGATTGGTTAGGGCATCGGCATTGTGACGGATATGGGGCGCAGTCTCGTCCACCAATGCAGCCTCAAACAGCTCTAGACCAAAGGCTTCAATGCGATCCCTGTCTACCTCCACGGGGCTGATATCAAAGGCCTGGGCGGGTAGAAGCAGTTCATCGGGAATGGGCTGGGTATTGACCAGACAGGCAGTAAAAAGCCCCTCCCCGCCATGCTTATATAGGGCGGCAATATGGTCCCCCACGGTATAGTGTTCGGTCTCGCCGTCCTGGGTCATCAGGTTTGCAATATAGACCCTTGGTGCCTCCGAAGCCCGCAGGGCGTCGGCGATGCCAGGGACCAAAAGGTTTGGAATTAAACTGGTGTAAAGACTTCCGGGGCCTGCAACAATCAGTTCGGCATTGTGGATGGCCTCAATGGCAGAGGGAAGGGCACAGGGATCCTCGGGGATGAGAGAAACAGCCTCAATCCGGCAGTTCTCGCTCTTTTTCATGGCGCAAATTTTGGATTCGCCAACAATGCGGGAGCCATTCTCCAGAAGAGCGGCCAGTTGGACACTCTCGGCCGTTACGGGCAGAACCTGCCCTGTAATCGCCAAAACCTGCTGCATGCCAATGACAGCCTGGTCAAAGGAGGGAGAAATACCATTGAGTGCAGCCAGCAGAAGGTTTCCGAAGGACTGGCCGGAGAGAGAACCGTCTGTAAAGCGATACTCCAAGAGTTCGCTCATCAAAGGCTCCACGTTAGAAAGGGCCTGCATACAGTTCCGAATATCCCCAGGGGCAGGCATACCCAGCTCTTGGCGCAGCATACCAGAGCCCCCGCCATCATCGGCTACAGTGACAATGGCGGAGAGATTATGGGTGTAGTGCTTCAGTCCACGCAAAAGGTTCGAAAGGCCATGGCCGCCACCAATGGCAACGACCCTGGGGGCGTAAATTGGGTGGGCGCTCGGTTTCAATCGGTTCATGGCATCACCCTCTGGTCATGTCGCGGTGGTTTTCCCTCACAAGGTAGCCCTTTTGCCGAATAAATTCGGTGATGGAATGAGTCATGGCCACAGAACGGTGATGACCGCCCGTGCAGCCAATGGCAATGACCAGAGCCGGCTTTCCCTCGGCTACGTACTGGGGAAGAAGAAAGGCAAGCATCTGCTCCAAGTGAGTTAAAAACTCTTGGGTCTGTTTGTATTGAAATAAAAAAGCACGCACGGGCTCATCCAACCCCGTCTGTTCTTTCAGGGCAGGAATGTAAAAGGGATTTGGAAGAAAGCGCACATCGAAAACCAAATCTGCCTCAATGGGAATGCCATACTTAAAGCCAAAGGAGGTAACCGAGATGTTCATCGACTCGGAAACGGTGCCTCTGCCAAAGAGCCGCAGCACCTCACCCCGCAGCTTGGCCTGGGAGAGGGCTGTTGTATTGACAATATGATGGGCTCGCTGCCGGACAGGCGCCAAGGCAAGACGTTCTGCCTTGACCGCATCAGCCAAGGAGAGTCCCTGCCGGGTAAGAGGATGTGTGTGTCGTGTCTCCTTATAGCGGTTAATCACTGCCTCATCTGAGGACTCAATAAACAGAATCTTGTAGGCACAAGCCATGGCATCCAAAGCATCTAAGGCCTGAAAAAGCCCATCGAAGGATTCGCCGCCTCGAATATCTGTGACTAGGGCAACCCGCTCATAAATGCCATGGGCGCCCCCAGCCATACATAGACCAGCAAATTCTGGAATTAGGGAGACGGGAAGGTTATCGGTGCAGTAAAAACCCAGATCTTCCAAATAGCTGGCAATCGAGCTTTTGCCTGCGCCAGACATACCGGAGATAATAACAAAATCAACCATGGCAAATCCTCCTTACAGATCCATGTAATTGTATCATAGACAGGGGGAAAGGGGAACAAAAAACTGTAGAGGGGCAACGAAAGCCGCGAGGCAGAGAAGACACAAGAGAAGGGAGACCCGCAAAGGCGTTCTAAATTAGGGCTAGTTGGTGATATATGCAGATGAATATTCAGTCCATCTTATTGCATATTCAGCGAAAGCGTAGAGGAGACATCCTTCGTTAGGTGGTGAATGGCGGATCTAAAATGTGACAATTGTCGAT
>JBHAQX010000022.1:0-3495 GCA_041830595.1 Evtepia sp. | reverse complement strand
GCCCCCACATTGCTCTGGACGCAGGGGTGAAGGCGGAGAAGATTGAATTTTCCGACGAGGCCGTTGCAGAAGAGTTCAAGAAGATTGCAGAAAACGTTAAGGTGTCCGTGGAAGAGGTGGAAGCTGCCATCTCCAAGGAGAACTTTAAGCGGGATATGGCCCGGGATAAGGCCATGGAGCTTGTGACCAAAGAGGCCAAGGCCCATATGATTTCTGAGGAAGAGTTCCTAGCCAAGACCGCAGTGGAAGAGGTTAAGAAGGACGAGAAGAAGCCTGCAAAGAAAGCGGCGACAAAGACAACTACGGCCAAAAAGACCACTGCAAAAGAAGCAACAACGGAAAAGAAAACAAAGACAGCGGCCAGCAAAAAGGCCGATTCCGATAACAAAGAAGACGGGGAGGCCCCAGCAAAGAAGCCCCGTGCAAAGAAAACCACAGCAACCAAGGAAGAGGGTGCAGAGAAGGCTCCAAAGAAGGCCGCTCCGCGCAAGAAGGCTGAACCCGCTGGGGAGTAAGGGATAGCAGTTACCTCTTCTGAAGGTAAAAAGGAGAATATCTATGAGTTTAGTCCCATATGTTGTCGAGCAAACAAACCGTGGCGAGAGATCCTATGATATCTTTTCACGTCTGCTCAATGATCGTATCATTATGCTGTCTGAAGAGGTGAATGATACCACAGCCAGCCTGATTGTGGCCCAGCTTCTCTATCTAGAGGCTCAGGACCCGGATAAGGAAATTCAGTTTTATATCAACAGTCCAGGTGGATCCGTCACGGCGGGCATGGCGATTTATGACACTATGCAGTATATTAAGGCCGATGTTTCAACCATCTGCATTGGCATGGCAGCCAGTATGGGCGCATTTTTGCTCGCAGCTGGTACCAAGGGCCGTCGTTTGGCTCTGCCCAATGCAGAGATTATGATCCACCAGCCCTCTGCTGGGACAAAAGGGCAAATTACGGACATGGCGATTCATTTGAAGCGCCTG
Organism: Evtepia sp.; assembly: GCA_041830595.1. Classification (GTDB taxonomy): domain Bacteria; phylum Bacillota; class Clostridia; order Oscillospirales; family Oscillospiraceae; genus Evtepia. The sequence goes on along the minus strand of JBHAQX010000022.1, from coordinate 2,508 downwards.
GAAGTCATTAAGCTGCGCATGAACCAGATTTTGGCGGAAAATACCGGCAAGCCCTTGGATATTATAACGGCGGACTGTGAGCGTGACAATTTTATGAGCGCAGAAGAAGCCAAGGCCTATGGACTAATCGACCAGGTGATTTATAAGCGTTAATTGCAAACGAAGGGGGCGCTTTTTAAGCAGCCCCCCTTTTGCTAAAGACCATGAGGTGATTAAAATGGCAAAGAACGAAGATAGAAAAGCAGTCCGCTGCTCCTTCTGTGGAAAGCATCAGGAGCAGGTGGCTAGGATCATCGCAGGGCCCGGCGCCTATATCTGCAATGAGTGTGTCCATCTCTGTATGAATATCTTGGATGATATGACCTCTCCGGAGGAGCAGAACTATCCGGATATGCCGGATGTGATTCCAAGTCCGAAAGAGATTAAGCACATCTTGGATGAGTACATCATTGGTCAGGATAACCCAAAGGTTGCCCTCTCGGTTGCGGTCTATAACCACTATAAGCGCATCTATTTTGGTGGCGGTGATGATGTAGAGCTGCAAAAGAGTAATATCTTATTGATGGGCCCCACCGGTTCCGGCAAGACTCTGTTTGCCCAGACCCTGGCCCGTATTCTCAAGGTGCCCTTTGCCATCGCCGATGCAACCACCCTCACCGAGGCGGGTTATGTGGGTGATGACGTAGAGAACATTCTCTTGCGTCTGGTACAGGCGGCGGACTACGATGTGGAACTTGCCGAGCGTGGCATAATCTACATTGATGAGATGGATAAGATTGCCCGCAAGAGCGAGAATACCTCCATTACTCGTGATGTCTCTGGTGAAGGTGTGCAGCAGGCTCTCCTCAAGATTTTGGAGGGCACGGTTGCCAATGTGCCTCCCCAGGGTGGGCGTAAGCATCCACACCAGGAGTTTATCCAGGTGAATACCAAGAACATTCTCTTTATCTGCGGCGGTGCTTTTGATGGGATTGAGAAGATCATTGAAAGCCGTGTGAATAAGAAGGCCATTGGCTTTGGTGCGGAGATTAAGAGCAAATCCGAGCGTGAGGCAGCCCGCATTCTACAGGAGATTCAACCCCATGATCTCTTAAAGTTTGGTATCATTCCCGAACTGGTGGGACGGTTGCCTGTGCTGACTTGCCTGGATCCTCTCTCGAAAGAAAATTTAATCCAAATCCTAACGGAGCCGAAAAATGCTCTGGTTAAGCAGTACCAAAAGCTCATGGAATATGACATGGTTACTCTGCTCTTTGAAGAAAAAGCCCTAGAGGCTGTAGCAGAAAAGGCCATTGAGCGCGGCATTGGTGCCCGTGGTCTGCGTGCAATTTTGGAACAGGTGATGACCAAGGTCATGTATGATGTGCCCTCTGACCAGGAAATTTTTGAGGTTATCGTCACGGAGGACTGTGTACGAAAAGGTGCCTCTCCAGAAGTGCATCGTGATCCGGAACGTCCCAAACGGCCTCGCCTTGGTGCTGCCTCGCTTCGCTCAGAGCTGGGCGGACTTGCCAGTAGCAACCAGGGAAATGTATCATAAGTTTTTTTGGCAGGCGGAGGGGGTACTCTCCGCCTGCTTTTCATTGGAAAGGAAGTGAAACGCTATGACGCTAGAACCAAATAATTATGTGGAAATGCCAACCCTGGCTCTCCGGGGCCTGACGGTATATCCTCGTATGCTCATCCATTTCGATGTGGGCAGAGAGGCCTCCATTTTGGCCTTGGAAGAGGCCATGAGCAGCAACAATCCCATCTTTTTGGTGGCCCAGAAGGATATCAGGGTTGAAAACCCAACCAGTAAGGATCTCTATGTGGTTGGCACCATTGCCAATGTGCGGCAGATTCTCCGCCTGCCCGGCAAGTCGATTCGGGTCATGGTGGAGGGGGTATCCCGGGGACGGCTGCGGGATTTAACTCGGACAGAGCCCTATCTTCTCTCTCAGGTCGAGTCGGTGGGCAGTGAGGAGAATGAAAAGCTAACCGTAAAAGGTGAGGCCCTGGTGCGCACAGCTTATGAGCTATTTGAGCGCTATGTGGAGCTGTCGCCCCGCATGTCTGGCGATGCCCTGCTCAATGTGATGGCCAATGAGGATCCCGGCTATATTGCCGACTTTATCGCCCAGAATATGCCCATGCGGGTGTCGGACAAGCAGTCCATATTGGATGAATTGCGTCCAATATCCAGAATGAATAAACTAATCCGTCTGCTGCGGCGGGAAGTGGAGATTCTGGAGCTGGAGCAAGAGATTCAAAGCAGAGTGCAGGATAACCTATCCCAAAACCAGCGGGATGCGGTGCTGCGGGAGCAGCTGCGCGTCATCCAGCGAGAACTGGGAGAGGGCGACTATGGGGACAGCGAAGGCTACCGCTATCGGGAAAAAATCTTTCAGGCAAAGCTGCCGGAAGAGGTAGAGCAGAAACTGCTGAAGGAGGTAGCTAACCTAGAACGCCAGAGTTTCGGTTCAGCAGAAGGGGCGGTTACCCGGAACTATCTGGATACCTGCCTGG
>JBHAQX010000021.1:0-4610 GCA_041830595.1 Evtepia sp. | reverse complement strand
GACCTACGGCGCAAATCGTAATATAGACCACTGCCTCTTCCAAGGCCGGGGCCCGGAGCAGCACCAGGAGACTTCGCCCAAAGAGCAGTAGCCCAATCACCACTACCGTTCCTGCAATCAGAGCAAGCATAAATAGGGTACGGTTTGTCTGCACTCTATTCTCATGGTCTTGTTTTCCAAAGTACTGACCCATGAGAATGTTGCCACCCATGGTAATTCCCATGATAATTTGGGTCAAAAAAAGCAGCACCTGACTGGAGTTGTTAATGGCCGAGATGGCTACATCCCCTACAAAGAAGCCAGCGATAGCTAAGTCTGCCAGGGAATAGGCCGATTGGAGAAAGGACGAAAGAACCATGGGCATGGAAAAACGCAGCAGTGTTTTCCAAATGGTTCCCTGGGTCAAATTCAATTTTTCCAAGCCTTTACCCCCTCCCCTGTGCTCTAACGCTTTTGTATGATTTCTCTAAAAGCAGCCAATAAAATTATTTTACCATCTGCTTTTTGCTTTTTCAACAAAACTGCCAGAATCAAGGTTTGCAAACAGCAGAGAGAAGTGGTAGAATAGCTGCGCAAGTGGTTTTATTTTTGAAAAATCGCTGCCAACTACCATGGATAGACATTCTCTTTCCCCTTGGGAAAGAGGGGAGGCTCGAAATGAAAATCATTATTGTGGGCGCGGGCAAGGTCGGCTTCACTCTAGCAGAAGTTCTCTCCGAGGAAGGGCACAATATTACCATCATCGATGATGATGCCGTGGCCATCCGTCGGGCTGCCGATGCCCTGGATGTGATGTGTATCAAAGGAAGTGGCGCCTCTCCTGAAATTCTGAAGGGCGCCGGCGTTTCCGAGGCAGATTTTCTCTTAGCCGCTACGAACCGGGACGAGGTTAACATGCTCTGCAGTCTGACCGCCAAGCGGCTTGGTGTCCGATACACCATTGCCCGGGTGCGAGATGTGGAATATACCTCCAACCTCTCCGCCTTTCAGCAGGACATGGGCATTGACATGGTCATAAACCCGGAGTACGCCACTGCGATTGAAATTTCTCACCTGCTGCGCTTTCCCCATGCCACAAATATTGATACCTTCTTTCGAGGACAGGTTGAGCTCTTGGGCACCGCTGTGCAGGAGGGCGACTTTCTCCTGGGCCACTCCCTGGCCGACCTGAGCAGTCAGCTGCGCCATGTGCCCTTCCTGTTTTGTGCAGCGGAGCGCGGGGACGAGGTCATCATCCCCAACGGCAGCTTTGTGCCTCAGGTGGGTGATCTGCTCTATGTCATCGGCTCACCCCGAGGAATTGAGCAGTATTTTCGCCTATTGGGCCGCAACCATGTGAAAGCCCACTCCGCCTTTCTTGTCGGGGGCAGCCGAATTGCCCACTACTTGACAAAAATTCTCACTTCCATGCATATGTCCGTTACCATTGTAGACCATAACATCGAACGCTGCCGCTTCCTCTCTGAAACCCTGCCGGAGGCTCTGATTCTGGAGGGTGACGGCACCGACCCGGAGCTTTTGGCAAGTGAACATTTTACAAAAAACGATGCCTTTGTCGCCCTCACAGGCCGCGATGAAGACAACCTGCTGATCTCTCTCTATGCCCAGCAACAGGGGATCAAAAAGGTTGTGGCCAAGTGTAACCGAAAAAACTACTTTAGTATTGTCTATGCGGCCGGACTGGAAAGTCTGGTCTCTCCTAAGCTAATTACAGTAGGCCGGATTCTACGTGTGGTGCGCAGCTTGCAAAACAAAAAGGGTAGTGTCATGGTCTCGCTCTACCGTTTCGGCAACAACGATGCCGAAGCTGCGGAGTTTGAAGTAAATAACACCGCTCGCAACCTGGGAAAACCTCTGAAAAATTTGTCTCTCAAGCCTGGTGTTTTAATTGCCGCTATCCTGCACAAGAACAAAGTCGTTATCCCCAGCGGCAATACCACAATTGCAAAGGGTGACCGTGTTTTGATCATCTCCCACGGGCAAATGATTCAGGACCTGAACGACATTTATGCAAAAGATGTGTAAAAGGCGGGAGTATTATGAATTTCAAACTACTGCTTCAGCTTTTGGGGCGGGTCCTGCTGGTAGAGGTCGCCTGTATGCTCTTACCTTTCTTTATCTCTCTTTTCAACGGTGAGGATCCCCTGCCCTTTTTCTATACCATTCTTTTGCTGCTTCCTTTGGGCGGTTTCCTTTCTTTAATCCCTGCTAAGCGAAACTTTTTTGCCCAGGAGGGCTTTCTGGCCGTTGGCGCCATTTGGGTGTTCTTCTGTCTGTTTGGCGCACTTCCCTTTCTGTTCTCCGGTTATTTTGCAGGGTATGCAGACTGTCTTTTTGAAATCACCTCTGCCTTTTCCACCACCGGCGCCACCGTACTCCAAGATGTAGAGATTTTGCCCAAGGGAATCCTGTTCTGGCGCTCCTTTGCCTCCTGGCTGGGCGGTATGGGTGTGCTGATCTTTACCCTGGCTTTTTTGCCAAAAATGGGCAAGCGTACCCACCATCTCCTGCGTGCAGAGGCCACCGGTCCTGTTGCCAGCAAACTGGTTCCCAAAACAGCCGACTCCTCGAAAATACTTTACCTTATCTACATTGCCCTCACAGTTTTGGAGATCATCTGCCTGCGCATTGCAGGGATGCCTCTTTTTGACTCCGTCCTGCACTCTTTCACCACCATCTGTACCGGTGGTCTTTCCATTAAAAATCTGAGCATTGGTGCCTACGGCTCTCCTGCCATTGAAATCATTGTAATGATTTTTGTCATTCTATCCTCCATCAACTTCGCCATGTTCTTTCTCCTCTTAACCAAGCGAGTCAAGAGTGTGCTGCGCAGTGATGAACTGCGCTGGTTTCTTATCATCTTGTTTGGGGCTACGGCTTTGATTACGGTCAATATCTTTCTGACCCCCTCTGAAGTACAGCCCGACAACCTTGGCACTGCGTTCCGTCAGGCCCTGTTCCAGGCCTCCAGCTCCATGTCGACCACAGGCTTTGGTGTTGTGGACTATGATAAGTGGCCGGAATTTAGCCGTATGCTATTGATGCTGCTTATGTTTGTGGGTGGCTGCGCAGGCAGCACCTCCGGCGGTATTAAGGTTTCTCGCTTTATTCTCCTTATGCGCAGCATCCGGCGAGATATTGAAAAAATATCCCATCCCCGGGCCGTTAAGGTGGTTAAGCTGGATGGAAAAGCAGTGGACGATCACAGTCTTTCTCATGTTTCGGTGTTTTTTGGCACCTATATGATTATCCTAGGTGTTTCCTTCCTTCTGGTCTCTTTGGATAACTTTTCCTTCACTACCACTGTCACGGCTGTTTTTGCCACTTTAAATAATGAAGGTCCCGGTCTGGCCTTGGTAGGCCCTATGGGAAACTATAGCGCCTTCTCCGCCTTGAGCAAAGTGACCATGTCTTTTTGCATGCTGGTTGGCCGCTTAGAGCTATTCCCTCTTCTTCTTCTCTTTTCCCCCTCTACCTGGCGTAGATAACTCTTTACAGAACGGTTTCTTTGCCCCCTCTTCTTTCGTTGTAAGTCTGCACGGAAAAGAGGGGTGCTTCTTTTTCTTTTTCGTTCAATTTGTCAAAATGGTCTTTTGGTACAAAAAATGGGCTATAAATCCTTGCAAATCACTTTTCTTGTGCTAAAATTGGAGTGTTGAACTTTTTGTGAATTATTTTAGTTACAAAGGGAAATGAAAAAAGGAGTGTCATTTGTGGAAAACAACCTGTTTTGGATTGGCTTTGTGGGTGCAGCCCTCGCGATTATCTTCGCATTGCTGCAGAGCCGCAAAGTAATGTCCTTCTCGGAGGGCACCGACAAGATGCAGAAAATTGCATCTTCCATCCGTGAAGGTGCGAACGCTTACCTGAAGCACCAGTACACCACCGTTTGCATCGTATTTGCGATTGTATTTGCGGTTCTGCTGGCTATGGCTTTTGGAAGCAACGGCGCCATGCTTTCTAAGTTCACCCCCTTCGCCTTTCTCACCGGTGGTATCTGGTCTATGACGGCTGGCTTCGTTGGTATGAGAATTGCAACCAGTGCCAACGCACGTACCGCCTGGGCCGCTTCTGAGAGCCTGAACAAGGGCCTTCGTGTCGCCTTCTCCTCCGGCAGTGTTATGGGCTTCACCGTAGTTGGCCTAGGCATGCTGGACATCACCCTGTGGTATTTCATCCTCACTCTGGGCGCTGGCATCACCGATGCCACCGTTCTGGGCAACATCATGGTTATGAATGGCATGGGCGCTTCCTTCATGGCTCTGTTCGCCCGTGTGGGCGGCGGCATCTACACCAAGGCTGCCGACGTAGGCGCCGACCTTGTGGGCAAGGTCGAAGCTGGTATTCCCGAAGATGACCCCCGTAACCCCGCCACCATCGCCGACAACGTAGGCGATAACGTGGGCGACGTTGCTGGCATGGGCGCTGACCTGTACGAGTCCTATGTTGGCTCCATCCTGGCTACCTTTGCTCTGTCCGCCGTAGCTGGCTATGGCTTTAAGGGCATGATCCTGCCCATGGCTCTGTCCGTCTGCGGCATCATTTGCTCCATCATCGGCTCTTTCTTCGTAAAGACCAAGGAAAATGCGACCCAGAAGTCTCTGCTGGTC
>JBHAQX010000020.1:0-3597 GCA_041830595.1 Evtepia sp. | reverse complement strand
CGAGAAAAAGATCTCCCTATTCAAGCGAGTATGTGCCGCCTTTATCAATCCATTTACCGCTATTTTATTTGGACTTGCAGCGGTATCCGCCTTCACCGATATTATTTTGGCGGAAGCTGGCGAGGCCGACCCAATGACGGTTATCATCATTGTAACAATGGTGCTTATTTCAGGTCTGTTGCGCTTTGTGCAAGAAACGCGGAGTGGTAACGCTGCCGAAAGTCTACTGAAGATGATAAAAACCACAACCTGCGTGGAGCGCATGGGAACCGAAACGGAACTACCACTCGAAGAAGTCGTGGTTGGAGATATTGTTCATCTTGCAGCAGGAGATATGATTCCAGCAGATATGCGTATTCTGTTTGCGAAAGACCTGTTTGTCAGCCAGTCTGCCCTAACCGGCGAAAGCGTTGCGGTGGAAAAATCCGCTTCTAGCATGTTCTCTGCTAACGAAAGCTATACAGAATATTCAAATCTTGCTTTTATGGGAACGAATGTCATCAGCGGCAGTGCGAAAGGTGTTGTTGTTGCTACCGGCGATGATACCATCTTTGGCGATATGGCGAAAAATGTAAGCGAAAAGCCGGTTCAGACCAGTTTTGAAAAAGGCGTTAACTCGGTATCTTGGCTCCTGATTCGATTTATGCTGGTTATGGTTCCTGTCGTGTTGTTCGTAAACGGAGTGACAAAGGGCGACTGGATGGAAGCAACCCTGTTTGCCTTATCCATTGCGGTAGGCCTTACACCCGAAATGCTACCGATGATTGTCACAACCTGCCTTGCCAAAGGTGCGGTATCGATGTCCAAAGAAAAGACTATTATTAAAAACCTCAACTCCATTCAGAATCTTGGTTCCATTGATATCCTTTGCACCGACAAAACTGGAACGTTAACACAGGATAAGGTCGCGCTCCAATACCACCTGAACATTCATGGGCAGGAGGATACCAGAGTACTTCGGCATGCATTCCTAAACAGCTACTATCAGACAGGGCTGAAAAACCTGATGGATTTGGCAATCATCGAGCGTACGCAAGAAGAGCAACATGACTGGGAAGAACTACGTGGGCTTACCGACAGATACACGAAGGTTGACGAGATTCCCTTTGATTTTGAGCGCCGCCGCATGAGCGTTGTTGTTCAAAACGGAAAAACGCAAATGATTACCAAGGGCGCTGTTGAGGAAATGCTGGCCATTTGCTCCTATGCTGAATATGAGGGAACCGTGTTGCCTCTTACCGAAGAGATCAAGTCCTATATCCTAAAAAAGGTCGAAGACCTAAATGATGATGGCTTGCGAGTCATCGCTGTGGCGCAAAAGAGCAATCCTTCCCCTGTAGGCGCTTTTTCGGTGGCAGACGAAGCCGACATGGTATTAATGGGATACCTTGCCTTCCTTGATCCCCCCAAAGAATCCACAGCCGCCGCAATCCAGGCGCTTTTGGAGCACGGTGTGACCGTCAAAATTCTAACCGGTGACAACGATAAAGTCACACGTTGCATTTGCCGCCAGGTAGGTATCCCCGTTGACCGAATCCTACTTGGTTCGGATATGGATAAACTATCCGACACGGAACTTGGCAAAAAAGCGGAATCCATCAGTGTGTTCGCAAAGCTTTCCCCACAGCAAAAGGCAAGAATGATTGCCGTATTGAGAGAGCGTGGTCACAGCGTTGGCTATATGGGCGATGGCATCAATGACGCAGCGGCCATGAAAGCCTCCGACGTTGGTATTTCCGTGGATACCGCTGTCGATATCGCAAAAGAATCCGCAGACGTTATTCTGCTTGAAAAAGATTTAATGGTATTGGAAAAAGGCATTGTGGAAGGCCGTAAAACCTACGCTAACATGATTAAATATATCAAGATGACAGCCAGCTCAAACTTCGGCAATATGTTTTCTGTACTCGCTGCAAGTGCATTTTTGCCTTTTATTCCCATGCTGCCCATTCACCTGATTTTACTCAACCTGATTTACGACTTAAGCTGTACCGCCATTCCCTGGGATAATGTGGATCAAGAGTTTTTGGCCGTTCCAAGAAAATGGGACGCTTCCAATATTGGTAAGTTCATGGTATGGATTGGGCCAACAAGCTCCGTATTTGACATCACAACCTACCTGCTAATGTATTTCATCATCTGCCCTGCTATGTGTGGAGGCCAACTGTTCCACCAGATCGGTGACCCTGGAACGCAAGCGTTGTATATTGCAATATTCCAGGCCGGTTGGTTTGTGGAATCTATGTGGAGCCAGACCCTTGTTATTCACATGATCCGTACACCAAAAATTCCATTTATTCAAAGTCATGCATCTGCGCCGGTTACACTGCTCACTTTTACCGGCATTGCCGCTTCGACCATCATTCCCTTCACCAGTTTTGGGGCCTCCATCGGTCTTGCTGCGCTCCCAATGATTTTCTTCCCTTGGCTGATATTGACCATCTTCCTCTACATGGTGCTTGCCACGGTATTTAAGAATATTTTTGTCAAAAAATATGGTGAGTTATTATAGGCTAGTTTCACAGCACTATTTTTTAGGTGTTAAACTGCATCCTGCCCACTAACTGACTTGCCAAAAGAGATGAGACAATACTTCCCTACATCTTCCTAACACATTAATGAAATAGTAATAGGACAGATGGAATAGTGAGAGGATTTGGGATCTTGTTGTCTTTTCTCTCTTTTTGGGGCGTAGGACGAGTGTGAAGAACCAGAGGTTTGAAGCAGGCAAAAACTTGTAGTGTAGGGTAAAATCAGCTAATATCGGGTATTTTTGCGAAGAGTGAGGTTGGTCAACCCCCAATCATGTACACAGAAAGAAAGTTAAAAAAACGATGTTTTTGAGGGATAGAGGGATAGCTTGTTTGAAAGATTCGTCCTTCTCAAGGGGATCTGGGGATGGTCTGCGCAGCAGGTGGGTTGTACCCTAGAGAGCTGTTGGGACGGAGGGCATTGTATGTGTTCACCAATTATATGGTGAGCACTCTGGCCTTCTGCAAAGTATCAAACAGTTCTCCATTGAGGAATTCACCCTGCATGCGGGCATTAAAACTCTTGCAATATCCATTCTCCCAGGGACTTCCGGGCTCGATGTATGCGGCTCCGACACCAACATTGGAAAGCCACGCTCTGAGCCGTGTTGCAGTAAATTCGCTGCCATTATCACTGCGAAGATAGACCGGGGTACCTCTGGTGACAAAAAGATCCGCCAGAGTTTCTATGACGTTCTGGTGTTTCCAGCTCCTTCTTGGCATGCTGAATAGGCACTCCCTGCTATATTCGTCAATGATATTCAGGAAGCGGATTTTCTTGCCGTTTGAAAGCCTGTCCTCAACAAAGTCGTAGCTCCAAACATGGTTTTGGTGTTCTGCTCTCAGCCGTGTGCAACTGCCATTGTTTAGCCAATGACGTCTGCGTTTTGGCTGTTTTTGAGGGACTTTCAGCCCTTCTTCCCGCCAATACGCTCCACTCGTTTGTGATTGACAGCAAGGCCTTCCGCTTGAAGAAGGGCCGTGATGCGCCGATAACCATAGCGGCCATAGTTACAAGCTAGTTCTATGATGCGACTGCGCAGAACATCTTCATCTTCTCGTCTTG
>JBHAQX010000019.1:0-4263 GCA_041830595.1 Evtepia sp. | reverse complement strand
TTTTTCAGATAATCACGCATCATTTCTCTCACCGCTGCTTTTTGTGGACTGTCTTTTCTTCTTGCCATAAAATAACCTCCATACTGAGTGATTTTATCCTACATCAGTTTGAAGGTTTACACAAACTTTGGTATAGACCCGAGCATTTAATTGCCCTGTCTTATTTTAATGTCCAAATATCATTTCAACTCTTGACAAAATTGGTTCTACAACGCAGGATATGGACTTGTGACGTCAGGGCGGCGGGATAGGAAAAGCCTATCCCGCCGCTGCACCTATGTATTACTAACATTGATGAATGGAAATCTGCTCTGCCATTGCCTTTACAAAAAGAATCTTAACGCGACAGAACCCACGGTCAGTACAGCCCAATAATCGATACCACATGATGTATTTTTGCAGAATCTGAATCGCCTTTTTCCTTGTTAGTAGAATTTGGCAATAAGCATACCCAATCCTACAACCAAGAGAAGTCCAAACAGTGGCATCCCTGCATTATTTTTTTCGCCACTTCAATAGTAATGATGAATTGATAATAACGGCAACTGAGCCAACATTATGTACAAGCGCACCCACGACCGGGCCGAGCAATCCAGTGATAGCAAGGGCAATGGCTGCAAAGTTCAATATCATGGATGCGGTTAGATTGATGTTGATTGTTCGCATTACCTTTTTTGCTAACAGCAGCAGATGTGGAAGCTCTGAAATATCATCGCCAACAAGAGCAATATCTGCCGCTTCAATTGCAATGTCGCTACCAACACCGCCCATTGCTATACCTACCTGTGCGGTCTTGAGTGCGGGGGCATCGTTAATTCCGTCACCCACCATGCAAATAGCTTCGTCATTATTCTGATATTGCTGTATGGTAGCCAACTTATCCTCTGGCAAGCAATTAGCTTTCACATCCGATATTCCTGCAATGCTTGCAATATGATTTGCGGCCTGCGGGGTATCGCCTGTAAGCAGGATAGTTCTCATGCCAGTGGCTTCAATTTCCTTTATCGTCTGTGCCGCATCAGGCCGAAGGGTGTCGGACAAGGCAATCATACCAAGCAACTGTACATCATCCATAACATAGATAATGGTACAGCCATCTGATTTTGCAGTTTCAGTCTGTGCTTCAAGTTCGCCGGGAATAATCAGTCGATAATCGTGTACCAGCGCCTCATTTCCCGCAAGAATCTCTCGTCCTTTTACTGTTGCGGAAACACCGCGCCCCGGCATAAGCTGAAATGTTTCCGGTTGGTCAGGCGTCCTTCCTTGAACACGCTTGTAATGGTTGGCAATTGCCTTGCCAAGAGGGTGTTCTGAGCGAAGTTCAGCCGTGGCAACCATTTCAAGAAGTGCATCATTGCTAATTTCGGTGACACAGCTTACAATCGCAGTTACATCAGGTTTGCCATAAGTGAGCGTTCCCGTCTTATCAAAGGCAACCCGTTTTACCTTTGCAAGCCGTTCCAATGCATCACCCTGACTGACGAGAATACCATACTTTGTAGCATTACCAATACCTGCCATAATAGCTGTTGGCGTTGCCAAAACCAGCGCACAGGGGCAGAATACAACAAGGATTGTCACTGCGCGTATTACCTCGCCAGTGATAAACCATGTTACCCCAGCAGACACAAGTGCGATAACGACAATCCATGTTGCCCAACGGTCAGCAACGCCAACAATTTTCGCTTTTCCGGCATCAGCAGACTCTACAAGCCGTATCATTCGTTGCAGAGAACTGTCCTCACCAACCTTCTGCGCCGTCATGTCAAATGTGCCAAATTGATTAACTGTTCCGCTCTGAACATCATCTCCCTCGCTTTTGTCAACAGGAAGAGACTCACCTGTCATAACAGACTGGTCTACTGAGGTTTGGCCTTTTGTGATAAGACCATCAACTGCAATCGTTTCACCGGCAAATACACGGAGCGTATCGCCAATTTGCACTTCTTCGGCAGGAATGATTTTTTCCTCGCCGCCCCTCACCACTCTGGCCGTACTTGGGGATAGATGCACTAGCTTTTCAATCCCGGCACGAGCCTTAGCCACTGTGTGTTCCTCTAGATAAGCGCCCAGTGCCATGATAAAAGCAACTTCGCCAGCGGCAAAGATTTCTCTGATAATCACTGCCGCAACAAGTGCAATGGACACCAGTACATCAGCCTTAATATCAAACTCTGTAACAAGGCCGATAATTGCGCCTTTAATAATTGGACTGCCACACAAAATGATTGCAAGCCATGCGGGGTCAACAGGAAGCGCATCAATACCAATGAAACTCGCTACCACCGCTGCCGCAGAAAGCCAGAGAAACAACACGGTGCGCTTCTCATCATCTTTTACAAATGCTATCAAACCACCACTCCTTTATACCCATGGGGGTATTAGTATTTAATGATGTGAGTATACCCCAATGGGTATATAATTGTCAATAGAAAAAGCAGCCTAATTGTCGGCTGCTTTAACAAATGATGGTTAGGACATTCGAGAAAAATGCTCAACCGCTTTCGCAAAATCGGCTATCGTTCTTTCTGCATCGCCATGCTCAATACCCTCGCGGACACAATGGTTCAGATGCCCTTCCAAAACGACTTGGCCAACCTTGTGCAAAGCTCCTTTGGCAGCATTGATTTGAATGAGTATGTCCTCGCAAGGGATATCTTCATCTACCATTTTATCTATGGCTCTGAGCTGTCCCATTATCTTGCTTATTCTTCTATGCAGATTATCAGTATCCATACACTGGCGCATAACATATGTTCCTCCATTCACATACCCGTAGGGGTATGTGGTTAGAATAACATGATTGTGTGAAGTAGTCAATCTACAATCCCTTTGCCAAAGAATGCTACATCTCTAAAACCCCTAAAGAACAGAATAGGTAAAACACGCCTTTTTCTGTAAAGGTATCATTTCACTCCTTGACAAATCAGGTTCTAGAACGCCAGGGTATTCTACCTAATACGGAATCTTTCCGAAACGGTTATCCTGCCTATTGCCAAACTGATTTTAACTTTTGTGGCAACCTACTTTACTATGTTTTAGCATGTTCAAAACAAGAAGCCTGTCAAAATCCATATTTGGAGCGCACTAGAGCCACCACTTCGGGCTAAGTTGGAGCTGTTGACAAAGTGCTCTATTTTTACAGCTTGAGCAAAAATTCGCGCTGCACCCAGTAAAACCGAAAAAAAGCAAAGTGCCTGGAAGCTATCCCAGGCACTTAACCATGCGTTTACAGTTGAGAGCGGTGGCAGACAAGAGACAGTAGTCTTCCGCTGCCTCGATGCCTCGCCTGAATAGGCGTCTTAAATTGTGTCTAGCCTTCTGGGCGGCAAAGCTGCCCTCGCACCAGATTTGGCGCAGTTCCAAGATGTGTTTGTGCTCAGGCGAGCCGTCGTATGCGTGGTTTTCTACCACTGCGTTCTCGAAAATATTTACCAGCAAGCTACGCTTTTGGTGATTTGTGCTCACGCATTTTTCGTACAACGGGCAGGCCTTACAGTCTTTGCGTTCCGCTTCATACCTGCGGCAAATATTGCTTTGTGTGCGATCCAGCTTCTTGAAGCTTAGCTCTTTACCCGCAGGACAGATGAATGTGTCGGTCTTTTCGTCATATTGGAACATGCTCTTGTCAAATTCCACTTTCTAGGTCAGGCTGCTCTGCTTGTTTGCTGGGGTACACACCCGAACGCCACGCTCTGACAGCACCTGATGGATGAGGCTGATGTCGTAGCCGCTATCTACACCCACTGTTTCAATGGGAAGACCAATATTGTCCCGCATATGTTCGATACGTTCAAGATAAGGCGTTGCGTCGTTCACATTGCCTGGCGTTACCGCCACATCCACTACAATTCCGTTTGATGCGTCCACACTCTGATGATTCAAGTAGTGCATTCCCTGTGGCTTACCACCGCGTTTCAAAAATCCAGCATCCGGGTCAGTGTTGCTCACGCGCTTCTCCACCAATTCTGGGGGGTTTGTTCCACCTCCGGGATTTTTGGGGCAGCTTTTTTTCTTCCCCTAAGCATTCCCGTTCCAACGCCTCGTATGCGTCCAGACGCTCCAGATACGCATATGCCTCTCGCTCCACCAACACCTTTACTTCCGATTTGCGTGAAGCGTTTGCTTTTGCATGCGTGGAGTCCGTCAAGATGATTCTGCCATCCACTAAACCGCGTTCGACACACAAAAACAACACGTGCTCAAACAGACGGCGAAAAAGATCTTCGCCGTTGAAACGACGGCGCCGGTTCTGCGAGATGG
>JBHAQX010000018.1:0-3864 GCA_041830595.1 Evtepia sp. | reverse complement strand
GCCAGGCCATCGGCGTGGGAGCGGGGCAGCAGTCCCGCATTCACTGCACCCGTTTGGCGGGGCAGAAGGCGGACAATTGGCACCTGCGTCAGCACCCCAAGGTGCTGAACCTGCCCTTCCTGGATACCATCGGCCGGCCCGACCGGGACAACAGCATCGACCTGTACATCTCCGATGACGACTCCGGGGACGTGCTGGACGAGGGCAAGTGGCAGCAGTTCTTCAAAACCCGGCCGGAACCCTTCACGAAAGAGGAGAAGGGAGCCTATTTGGCCACTATTTCCGGGGTTTCTCTGGGCAGCGATGCCTTTTTCCCCTTTGGGGACAACATTGAACGAGCCCACCGCAGCGGTGTGACCTATGTGGCCCAGCCCGGTGGCTCGGTTCGGGATGATAACGTCATCGCAACCTGCAACAAATACAAGATGGTCATGGCCTTTACCGGCATGCGCCTGTTCCATCATTAATACAGGGAAGAAGGGGTTTGCTCATGAAGGTACTGGTAGTCGGCGGTGGCGGCCGTGAACATGCCATCATCAAAAGTTTAAAGAAGAATCCGACGATTACGCAGCTCTATGCCCTGCCCGGCAATGGGGGCATCGCCCTGGATGCCATTTGTGTGGACATTGGCGCCAAGGAGCTTCCGAAGATCGTAGAATTTGCCACCAGCAAGGGCATCGACTTTGCCGTGGTGGCCCCTGATGACCCTCTGGTTCTGGGTGCGGTGGATTTGCTGGAATCCGCCGGCATTCCCTGCTTTGGCCCAAACAAGGCGGCAGCCATCTTAGAGGGCAGCAAGGTATTCTCCAAGAATCTCATGAAGAAGTATGGGATTCCCACCGCCCAATATGCGGTGTTTTCCGAGTTCCAGGAGGCCCTGGGCTACTTGGAAACCGCCCCCATTCCCACGGTCATCAAGGCCGACGGCCTGGCTCTGGGCAAGGGCGTCATCATCGCCCAGACCAGGGAAGAGGCCAAGGAGGCTGTCCGCTCCATGATGGAGGACAAAATCTTTGGGGACAGCGGCAGCAACGTGGTCATTGAGGAGTTTTTGGAGGGGCCGGAGGTGTCCGTCCTGTCCTTTACCGACGGCAAGACCATGATTCCCATGGTCTCCTCCATGGATCACAAGCGCATTTTTGATGCGGATCAGGGCCCAAACACCGGTGGTATGGGCACCATCGCACCCAATCCCTACTACACGGAAGACATGGCCCAGCGCTGCATGAGGGAAATCTTTTTGCCCACCATGGAGGCCATGAACAAAGAGGGCAGGCCCTTCAAAGGCTGCCTCTACTTTGGCCTGATGCTCACGAAAGATGGCCCGAAGGTCATCGAATACAACTGCCGCTTTGGTGACCCGGAGACCCAGGTGGTGCTGCCTCTCCTGGAAAGCGATCTGCTATCCGTCATGCAGGCCACGGCAAAGGGGGAGCTGTCTGAGACCCAGGTGACCTTCAAACCCGGCGCCGCCTGCTGCGTGGTCATGGCCTCCAAGGGCTATCCCGGGGCCTATGAGACGGGCTTTCCCATTCACATTCCAGCCGATTTGGAGGGGTCGGTCTATGTGGCGGGAGCCAAGCTGGATGGGGAGACCCTGAAAACCTCCGGCGGCCGTGTGTTGGGTGTAACCGCGCTAGGCGAAACCCTGGAGCAGGCCATCAGCAATGCCTATGCCCAGACCAAACAGGTCTCCTTTGAAGGGGCCTATTACCGAAACGACATTGGCAAGCGTGCCTTAGAAGCCGTAAAGGAGGGATAAGCCTTGGTCTATCGCATTTACGTAGAGAAACGCCCGGAGCTTGCAGCCGAGGCGGCGGCCCTTCTTGCCGACATCAAAACCCAGCTGCAAATTCACCGTGTGGAAAAGCTGCGGCTGCTCAATCGCTACGATGTGGAGAAGATTGACAAAGCCCTGTTTGACTATAGCGTGCAAACCATACTCTCCGAACCCCAGGTGGACTTGGTCTACGAGAGCCTGCCCAGTGTCCAGAAGGGCTTTGTCTTTGCCGTGGAGCCCCTGCCCGGTCAGTTTGACCAGCGGGCAGACTCGGCCGCCCAGTGCATCCAGTTCGTCTCCCAACAGGAGCGGGCCACGGTGCGCACAGCAAAGGTCTATCTTCTGGAGGGTGACATCTCTCAGGCAGACCTTGCCGCCATCAAACAATACGTCATTAACCCGGTGGAGAGCCGGGAGGCATCGTTAGACACCTTTGAAACCCTGGAGCAGCACTATACCATCCCCGAGAAGGTGGCGGACATCCATGGTTTTATAGACATGGATGAGGCAGCTTTGGTGGAGCTCTCCGGCAGCTATGGTCTGGCCATGGATATGGACGACCTGCATTTTTGTCAGAGCTACTTTGCCAAAGAGGGGAGAGACCCCACGGTGACGGAGCTGCGAGTGATTGACACCTACTGGTCCGATCACTGCCGGCACACCACCTTTCTCACCACCATCGAAAGCGTGAGCTTTGCCGATGCTCTGATCCAGAAGAGCTATGAGGACTATTTGGAAATTCGCAAAGCCATAGCACGCACCAAGCCCATCAATTTGATGGACATTGGCACCATTGCGGCCAAGTACCTGCGCCAGCAGGGCAAGCTCTCCAACCTAGATGAGTCGGAAGAGGTCAACGCCTGTACGGTGAAGATCAAAGTCAGCACCGAGCAGGGGCCCCAGGACTGGCTGCTCCTGTTTAAAAACGAGACCCACAATCACCCCACAGAGATCGAGCCCTTCGGCGGGGCCGCCACCTGTGTGGGCGGCGCCATACGGGACCCTCTCTCCGGAAGATCCTACGTCTATGCGGCCATGCGGGTCACCGGGGCAGCTGACCCCTTAAAGCCCGTATCGGAAACCCGTCCTGGCAAACTGCCCCAGCGCACCATTGTGACCAAAGCGGCAGCGGGCTATCGCTCCTACGGCAATCAGATTGGCCTGACCACGGGGCAGGTGGATGAACTCTACCACCCCGGCTACGAGGCCAAGCGCATGGAGATTAGTGCCGTTATCGGTGCAGCTCCGGCGGAAAACGTACGGCGAGAAACCCCGAACCCCGGTGACCAAATCATCCTCCTGGGCGGCCGTACGGGACGGGACGGCTGCGGCGGCGCCACGGGCTCTTCCAAGTCCCACACCACAGAGTCCTTAGAGACCAGCGGGGCAGAGGTGCAGAAGGGCAACGCCCCGGAAGAGCGGAAAATCCAGCGCCTGTTTCGCAACAAAGAGGCGGCCCTGCTCATTAAGCGCTGCAACGACTTTGGAGCGGGCGGCGTTTCCGTGGCCATTGGCGAGCTGGCCGACAGCCTGGTGATTGACCTGAACGCCGTGCCCAAAAAATACGAGGGCCTGGACGGAACGGAGCTTGCCATCAGCGAATCCCAGGAGCGCATGGCCGTGGTGGTGGAGGCAAAGGACGTCTCCCGGTTTTTGGAGCTGTCCGCCCAGGAAAACCTGGAGGCAACGGTGGTGGCGCAGGTGACCGATGACCGCCGTCTGGTCATGACCTGGAACGGGGCAAACATTGTGGACATCTCCCGTGACTTTTTGGACACCAACGGAACTGAAAAGGTGACAACAGCCCGGGTGGAGGCGATCAAGCCCTTTGAAAAAGAGGCCGTCACCGACTTTACAGACGGCTACTTAAACCTAGCCGGGGATCTCAATGTTTGCTCCAAGCGGTGCCTGTCCGAGGGCTTTTACTCCAACATCGGCGCCGGCACGGTTCTCATGCCCTTTGGAGGCAAGAACCAGCTGACGCCACCCCAGGCCATGGTGCATAAAATCTCCATGGAAGAAGGGGATACCCAGACCTGTTCCTTCATGTCCTGGGGCTATAACCCCTTTATTGCAGAAAAAAG
>JBHAQX010000017.1:0-8936 GCA_041830595.1 Evtepia sp. | reverse complement strand
TGGCAAGGTTCGTGACGGAAGACCCACCCCCTATCAGGCGGATGCGCCAGAAGAAACGATTCCCTGCGATGTTGTGGTGGTCGCCATTGGACAGGCAATTTCATCTGATTACTTCTCCAGCCAGGGTGTACCTGTAAAAGGCGAGCGTATTCTTGCGGATGGGTTCACTGCTACGGAGATCGATGGGGTATTTGCTGGAGGCGACTGCGTCTCTGGCCCTGCCACTGTGGTACGTGCTGTAGAGCAGGGAAAAGTTGCGGCGAGAAGCATTGACGAGTATTTAGGCTGCTACACGGATATCTCGGCCCAAATCGAAATTCCCCCCGCTCCCCTCTCTCTTCATGCTGCCTGCGGCCGGGTGAATCTCTCTGAACGAGAGGCCAGCGAGCGCAAAGTTGACTTTGTCCTGATGGAGCGTAACATGAGCAAAGAGGAAGCCATGCAGGAATGTGGCCGCTGCCTGCGCTGTGACCATTATGGATATGGTGGATTTCGTGGAGGGAGGGTAGACAGATGGTAAATCTAACGATAAATGGAAAACTGATCAGTGTGCCAAAAGGTAGCACCGTGCTAGATGCTGCCCATATCGCCTCCATTAAAATTCCAACCCTCTGCCATCTCCAAGGACTCAATGAAATTGGAGCTTGCCGCATCTGTGTAGTGCAGGCAGAGGGTGAAGATCGCCTTCTTGCCGCCTGCAATACCGTTGTGGCGGAAGGAATGGTGTTGTACACCAACACTGAGACCGTTCGGCAGGCGAGAAAGCTGAACCTTGAACTTATTTTGTCTAAGCATGATAGCAACTGCCCCAGCTGCATTCGTAATGGAAACTGCAGCCTTCAGTCCCTCGCGGCCGATATGAATATTCAAATGCTTCCCTTTGAAAAAAAGCTAGCTCGGAATAAGTGGGATACCTCTTTGGCTTTGATTCGAGAGGACAGCAAATGTATCCAGTGCCTGCGCTGCATAAATGTATGTGATAAAGTGCAAGGCCTACATGTTTGGGATTTAAGCGGTAGCGGCTCCCATGCTAAAGTAGGTGTCACACAGGGGAAACAAATACGGGAGGCCTCTTGCAGTCTCTGTGGCCAGTGCATTACCCATTGTCCCGTTGGGGCTTTGCACGAGCGAGATGATACGGAACTGGTTTTCCAGGCACTCTCGGATCCCCAAAAAACGGTAGTTATTCAGGTCGCCCCCTCTGTGCGCAGTGCGTGGGGTGATGCTCTGGGGCTCTCAGCTGACGTTGCCACAGAACATCGTATGGCGGCCGCCCTGCGTGCCCTGGGTGCCGACTATGTGTTTGATACGAATTTTGCTGCCGACCTCACCATTATGGAGGAAGGAAGCGAATTTATCAGCCGCATGACCAGTAAGGGCGAGCAGAAACTTCCCCTTTTGACTTCTTGCTGCCCTGGTTGGGTTCGCTTTCTAAAACTAGAGTTTCCCCAATTTCTAGACAATCTCTCCACTGCCAAAAGCCCGCAGCAAATGTTTGGCGCCGTAACCAAAAGCTATTTTGCGGAGATGATTGATAAAAAACCGGAGGAACTGTTCTGCGTATCCATTATGCCCTGTACCGCAAAGAAATATGAGTGTGCGGTTCCCGCCGTGAACAGTGCAGCCCAGAAAGATGTGGATGTGGTTCTCACCACCCGGGAATTGGGACGGATGCTGCGGTCAATGGAAATCAATGTGCCGGCGTTAGACGAGACGCCTTTTGATAGCCCTCTGGGGGAAGGCACCGGAGCCGGGGTGATTTTTGGAGCGACTGGTGGTGTGATGGAGGCAGCTCTTCGCAGCGCTTACTTCCTCCTGACGGGGGAAAATCCCAACCCAGATGCCTTTCAGGACATTCGTGGCATAAGTGGCTGGAAGGAAAAAACCATCGATATCAACGGAACGACCATTCGCCTCGCCATTGTCAGCGGCCTTGCCAATGCCAGAGAGCTTTTACATGCTGTGGAGTCCGGTAGCAAAGAGTATGACTTTATTGAAGTCATGGCCTGCCCTGGTGGCTGTGTTGGCGGCGGCGGACAGCCAATCTGTGACGGGTTTGAACTGGCCTTGGAGCGTGGAGAGAGACTCTATGCCTTGGATAAGACCAATCCCCTACGCTTCTCTCACGAAAATGAGGCGGTGCAGCAGCTGTACAAAAACTACTTGGGAGCGCCTCTGTCTCATAAGAGTCACGAGCTTCTCCATACAGACCAGAAGCTGTGGTAAGTCTCGTCTCTTGAACCGATTTTGTGCGTATGATAAAAGCCCTGTCCAGATTATATGCTGGACAGGGCTTTTGTTGTTTACACGCTCTGGACATAGAACTCAGCGACCTGCGCTTACCATCTTGTATTGCATTATGTTATCGGCTTTGTATGGTCACTATAACGTTTATAAACATCTTCTACGCAGCTAAGAATTTCTGAAATAGCGGTAAACAAGTCAATCAGCCTAAATGCGCTAACATTCTTTCGATTTGCGTAAACATAATCTTCCACAAGGCTACTGCCTTCTAAATTATCATGAGCAAAGTGATTGCGCATACGCCGAGCAGCTTCTAGCACGGAATACGTCCTTGGGTGCGCCCTAATAAATCCATCTTCATTTGTACCTAGCAGCGCATATATGAAAGCAAAAACTTTTGATGTTTGTTTGTGGGTTGTCGGCTCAATTATTTTCTCTGCTAGAAACCAGCTATGTAGATGCTTTAGCGTTTTCTCAAGGAATGAATGTAACAAAATAACCAAATGGGCCGCTGTAATATCGTAAATCCACTCCCATTTATAAAGCTGTGTCTCCAGCCCCATCATGACCTCATAAGGTGTAAAGAAAGAATATGTGTCACCAATTTCCTCTTGTTCATTTTTTTGCACATTCACGTCCGTTTTCGCTGTTTCAAATTGCTCTGTCACTGAACAGACCACCATATGACAGTAATCATTCAAGGCACGCAATTCGTCCTCAAAAACAGTAAAGGGAAAATAGCAGCTTTCAAATAGTTGATAGTCTGGTTGCTCCCCACTTAAAAACCTACCATCCTCCGTCATATAATGGGAAAAAGCTGCGCTACTTTGAATACCTTCATAGAATTTCATGATGCAAACTCCATTTACACCTCAGTTCTTTCGCATAGCTCCCTCCATTTTGAGCATAGAGTTCACTAACTCACTTGAAGAAAAAAGCTGCCTTCGTTAGCGCTTCCCTTTTTGATCCAAGGCCGTTTTTCGTTCACTGCCATCGAGGAGCATTTCATATAAGCGGGATCCATCTTTTGCTTGAATCACATCCCGGTAGTCCTGCAAGTGCTGAATGATGATCTCAATTTCTCTAGTAAGAAACTCCGCATTTTCAAGAAAAAGCTCCGTCCACATAGTTGGGTTTAGCTTTGCAACACGGGTTAAGTCCCGAAAGCTTCCTGCGCTAAACCCAAAAAACTCCTCTGCGGTGGGACTTTTGACATAGGCACTGGATACCACATGGGCAAGTTGTGAGGTGTACGCAATGACCCCATCGTGATGCTCTGGGGTGGTAATGGGTGTGCGCTGAAAGCCAATGGAGAGAAAGAATTCTTTGACCCATTCTAATGTTGCAGGATCAATGGAGTCCTGTGGTGTTAAGATCATATCGGCACCGCAAAACAGATCTGCTGAAGCATTGGAAAACCCAGAGCATTCCCGCCCTGCCATGGGATGTCCACCAATAAATACCGCTCCGGTTCCCTTCAATATCTTTTCGGCCCCTTCGCAAACAACCTGCTTCACACCGCATAAGTCAATGATCGTGGTACCGGGTTTTAGTACTGCCTTATTTTTTTCTAAGAGCGCAAGACAGTCCCCGGGATATAGTGCCAGCAAAATAAGATCCCCATCGGAAAAATCAGACGCAACCTGGTGAATGGCGCCAGATTCCAATGCCGCTTCCAACACCTCAGGAGACTTGTCATATCCCAACACAGTATGAGGCGTTTTCTGAGAAATTGCTTTTGCCATAGAACCCCCAATGAGGCCAAGGCCTGCGACTAAAATTCGCATCGTGTAAACTCTCCCTGTTTAAAGCATTTTCTTATTCATCACCTTTGCAAGTGGACGCAGCTCTTGCATTAGTGATTCAAATTCAGCAGGCCGCAAAGACTGGGCACCATCGCACAGAGCGTGCTCCGGATCATTGTGCACCTCAATCAGGAGGCCATCGGCCCCTGCAACCAAGGCTGCACGGGATAGGGCCGGCACCATCCAAGCAATGCCACCAGAGTGGCTGGGATCAATCATAACGGGCAGATGTGTGCGCGACTTTAAGAATGGAATGGCAGAGATATCTAAGGTGTTTCTCGTTGCCGTTTCAAAGGTGCGAATGCCACGCTCACATAAAATCACGTTTTCATTGCCACCAGCCAAAATATATTCTGCACTCATCAATAGTTCTTCTAAGGTGCTGGCAAGGCCTCTCTTGAGTAGAATCGGTTTCCGCAAACGACCAAGCTGTTTCAGCAGCTCGAAATTCTGCATATTCCGCGCACCCACTTGAATGATGTCCACCTGCTCAAATAGGGGCAAATGTTCGGTTGTCATAATCTCTGACACAATGGGAAGGCCTGTTTGACGCTTCGCCTCCAGCAAGAGCATAAGCCCTTCTGCACGCATTCCCTGAAAGGCATAGGGAGAGGTGCGGGGTTTAAAAGCGCCACCACGTAAAAGCGAGGCGCCGCTTGCTTTTGCCTGCTGGGCTATGTTGCAGATTTGCTCTTTGGATTCCACTGAGCAGGGGCCTGCAATCACACAAAAATTCCCTTCCCCGATGACAGCATCTCCAACGGAAATCATGGTATCGTCAGGATGCATTTTTCGATTCGCATTTTTGTAAGGCTCCTGTATCCGGCGCACATCTTCTACAATCGGGATAGAGCGAAGCAGATCCATATCTACAGAACTGGTATCCCCAACCAGACCGACAATGGTAAGCCCAGATCCCTTTGAGATATGTGTGTTGAGCCCAATATCATGAACCCACTGGATAAACTGGTCAAATTTCTGGGTATCTACTTTCGGTTTTAAAATAACAATCATGAATACGTCCTCTGTTTTTAAGCTAAAAAAATCCAGATTACTTAAGGCTTTATTCTCGTACGAATGGCAACATCTTAGAAAATTGGTTTCCTGTTAGGCAATTCCTTCCATTCCAGACGGCCCCAATCTAATTCCGCTACTATTTTAAATCATAGAAACAAGTTCCTAGTCCATTATACCACAAAAAAGGAGTATCTGCACCTAGGAAAGGATAAGGTACAATCCGTTTCGCAAATTGAAAAAAGACATGGCTGTTGGCTCTGTTAAAAAAGTATCAAACAGTTCTCTATCGAGGAATTCATCCCGCATGCGGGCGTTGAAGCTCTCGCAGTATCCATTCTCCCAGGGACTTCCGGGCTCGATGTAAGGGCTCCGCCACTAACATTGGAAAGCCAATCTCTGAGCCGTGTTGCGGTAAATTCGCTGCCATTCTCACTGCGAAGATAGACTGGCGCACCTCTGGTGACAAAAAATCCGCTAAAGTTTCTATGACTTTCTGGTGCTTCCAGCTCCTTCTGGGCATGCTGAATAGGCACTCCCTGCTATACTCGTCCATTTCGCGCTTCACAGGTTGATATCTTGCCACCCGCTGGCTGATACCACTTTTCCGTCTTTCTTATTTTCTTTGATACTTGCCATTTTACCTTACCGTCCTTTCGGACAAAAAGCGCCATACTTGCGGTTTTCCTTCGAGTTGTTGACCTTTTTGTTGACCTAACTCAATTTCAGACAAAATAAAAAATCCTCTCATCTACGGAAACCCGCATGATAAAAGGATTTTTTGGCACGGCAGGAGGGACTCGAACCCCCGACCTACTGGTTCGTAGCCAGTTACTCTATCCAACTGAGCTACTGCCGCATGTCTCTGCCCCGTGTGCAGCGACTTATATATATTAGCATAGGACAGAATCTTTTGCAAGACTTTTTTTAAAGTTTTCACGGGTTTTTGAGCATTTTAAAAAAGTGGTCTTTCACTATACAAACAAAGCTTAGAAAGGCAGGTTCAGACCACCGGTAATTTTACCCATGCTATCGCTCATATCATTGGCAGCCGTACGGTTTGCTTCATTCACCGCAGCAAGCACCATATCCTGAAGCATTTCCACATCATCGGGATCCACCGCATCCGGATCAATTTCCAACTTAGTGAGCTCATGTTTTCCATTTACGGTAGCCGTAACCACACCACCACCAGCGGCAGCCGTGTACTCTTTCTCCATAAGCTCCCCTTGCAGTTTTTCCATATCCTGCTGCATTTTCTGGGCCTGCTTAATCATATCAGGGCTGATTCCACCCATGCCCATGCCGCCGCCTTTTCTGCCCATGGGGGGACGTCCAAATCCTTTTGCCATTCCTATTTCCTCCCTATTCTACTGAAATAATGTTTTTATGCTGCTCACTACGCTTGAGCAAGCTGCTGAGCTTATCCGGGACAGGGGCCTTCCCTACCTCAATTTTAACGGACATTACTTGTCCCAAAAAGGAGGTAGCAACTTCTTCTAAGGTTTTGCCCACCTCACTGCGGCTCAGTTGGCCCTTTGTCAGTTCACTATCTACGTAAATACGCAAGGTATCTTTCTCGAATATCCCTGTCACAAAAGAGGGCTTGCTGATCACACTGTAAACACTAGGCGGTAGCTTCCCTCTGAGTGCGGCCACATAGCCGGACCAACTCCCCAGGCCAGAAGCAGTAGCCACAGAAGTTTGTTCCGTAACTGTCTCTCCCACTGTATGTACAACACTCGGGACTGTGGGGGCCTGTTGAGGTGGCCCCTTTTCTTCCCGTTGCAAAGGCAAACTGTCCTCTTCCCAAGGTGGAGAATCTTGTACATCTTCTGCCAAGCTTTTTTGGGGGGCAATCGGTTGGGGATTCTGAAGTGGCTGCTCTTGCAGCACATGGTTTGTTGTCGGTATGCCCTTTGCAAGTTTTTCCTCTACCTGACTCAGTCGAGCCAAGAGACCGTCATAATCCTTTGCCAAATCCCTCTGGCAAAGACGAATGATACACAGTTCCACATCTGTTCTGCGATTGCCACTGCGATAGAGCTCCGCCGCTGCTGCTTGTAGGATTCCAAGCATTTGAAGAAGCTCTTCCCCAGTAAAGGCTACAAGAAGTTTTTCCAAGGAGCTCTTGTCATATCCTCCACTCAAGAGGCCATCTGCTCCCTTTGGAGCTGTTTTACATATGAGTAGGTCCCGGGCAAGAGCAGATAGCTCTCCCAAAATAGCACCCATGTCCTTCCCATCCCGATAAAGGTGTTCCACTGTCTCCATGGCTGCGGAGGTATCTCGTTGGGCAATCAAAGTGAAAAGACGTTCAATTTCTAAATTCCCTGCAAGACCCAAGGTCTCCAGTATCCCCTGCTCCCCGATCTCCTTGTCCGGACCAATACACTGGTCTAATAGGGACAGCGCATCCCGAAGACCGCCATCGGCCAAGCGAGCCAAAAGTGCTGCTGCTCCCTGTTCCAGCACAAGTCCCTCTCTCTGAGCAATCCGCTCCAATTGAGAAACAATGTCCCCAGGGCGTATTCGCTTAAAGGAAAACTGTTGGCAGCGTGATTTTATGGTGGCTGGAACCTTATGGAGTTCTGTGGTTGCTAAAATAAACATGAGATGCTCCGGAGGCTCCTCCAATATCTTTAATAAAGCGTTAAAGGCAGCGGTGGAGAGCATATGCACCTCATCGATGATGTACACACGCTTTTTTACCGCAGCTGGCGTATACACAGCCTCATCACGCAGGGCTCGCACTTGGTCCACGCCGTTGTTGGAGGCCGCATCCAGCTCAAGAACATCCAAAATAGATCCCTGCTCAATACCCACACAAGAGGAACACTGGTTACATGGATTTCCCGCCACAGGGGCTTCACAGTTCACGGCCCGAGACAGGATTTTTGCACAACTGGTCTTCCCTGTTCCCCGGGTTCCGGTAAACAGATAGGCATGAGAAAGGCGCCCCAGCTCCACCTGGCGCTTTAATGTGTCGGTGATATGGGCCTGCCCTACCACGTCGTCAAAACTACGTGGTCGCCACTTGCGGTAAAGGGCCTGATACACAAAAACACCTCCAGAATAATAGCCTGTCACCCCAAAGGGCACATGGCAAGACCGCACACCGGCCTTTGAAATACATCTTCTCTCCGTCCATCCAACAGCCGGCTCAGAGCCAGCGCTCCCACGGCACACGCAGCGATCTGCTTAGTGCTGCTTGGTTCCCCACCTGACACGGTTCACAGGGCCACGTTGCGCGGGACTGGCTCGTCATTACTGCTTATTGGCGACTGACAAAACAAAATGCATCCGGGGGCCGGAATTCATCCCTGCTGTAGCGGATTGCAGGCAGAGGGCACCGCTAACTCCCCGACTAGTGCGGCCTTGCCCTGTTCCCATGGGAGCACGGCAGGCTCAAAGAGTATAATACTATATCTGGCTGCAATAATCAATAAAACTTTTATGAATACTACATATCTTTCCGCCATATATTTTTTCTACATATATTTTCAAAAAAAGGACATACTTCTAGAATATTTCTGCTATAATATTGAATCGAACAAACACACACCCTGCGCACTTGCAATATCCTAAGCCTATCCTAAGCCAAGACAGCTTCCATAACGGACACCATTTCTATTTTGATTTGAGGCATTTCTAATGAAGATTTTATTCTCCCAGCTCTTTTTCTTTGCCCTACTGACACTTCCTATTTATGTCGTTCTCCGTGGTGTTTATCTGTATACGAAAAAAAACAAACGACTCGCTTGGGTGCGAGAACTTCTTTTGGCCACCTTTGTCGTTTTTTTAGCTGCACTTTTAGGTATGGTGTTTGAACCAGGTTATGCCTTAAACCGAGATTTACCGCTTCTAGCCGCG
>JBHAQX010000016.1:0-2860 GCA_041830595.1 Evtepia sp. | reverse complement strand
TTATAGTTAAATACATAGGCCAGTTCTTCGATATCCAGGCCTCGGGCCGCAATATCCGTTGCCACCAACACCTGGAGGCTGCCTGCCTTAAAGCGGGCTAGAGCCGCCTGACGGGCGGTTTGGGACTTATTGCCGTGAATTGCCGCCGCCTCTACCCCTTCTCGCAGGAGCTCTTTTGTCACCTTATCCGCCCCATGCTTGGTGCGGGTAAAGACCAGGGCGTTTTTCACAGATTCTTCCCGGATGATTTTGGCCAGAAGAGTGGTCTTGTTCTTTCGGTCTACCAGGTACATGCGCTGCTGGATGACCTCCACCGGAGAGGAGACGGCATCCACCGCCACCCGCACGGGGTTCTCCATGAGAGAGTTTACTAGGTCGGTGATTTCCGGGGGCATGGTGGCCGAGAAGAACAGGGTCTGCTTCTGTTTCGGCAGCATGGCCAGGATTTTTTTCACATCGTTGATAAAGCCCATGTCCAGCATACGGTCGGCCTCATCCAGCACAAAAATCTCCACCTTGGATAGGTCCAAAAGCTTTTGATTGTGCAAATCCATCAACCTGCCGGGGGTGGCGGTGAGGATATCAATGCCACGGCGGATGGCCTCCACCTGGGGGGCCTGGCCCACGCCGCCAAAGATAACGGCCGAGCGAATCCCCGTGCCCTTACTATAGGCCTTTAGGTTTTCTTCAATCTGAATGGCAAGCTCGCGGGTGGGGGTGAGGATCAGGCTGCGAATGCCCTTTCCCTTCCCCGGATTCTCTGACAGGCGCTGGATGATGGGGGCACCAAAGGCACAGGTCTTTCCCGTGCCGGTTTGGGCGCAACCAAGGACATCCCTACCGGCAAGAGCCGAGGGAATAGCTTGGATTTGAATCGGCGTAGGCTCCCGATAGCCGTAGGCAGCAAGTGCCTTCAATAGGGGTGCCTTTAGGCCAAGTGTTTCAAAACTCATAGATTCTGTTTGACTTCCTTTCCGATGGGCAGACAAAATGCGTCGTCTGCCCCTTGATGCTCCGGGTATCTTCTATTGTAAATTTAGGCGTCTTTGTTTTCCTCTTCCAGGAAATAGCTGGCCTCCATATCGGCCACAGAGAGGGCAAAGGCCAGGGGGTATTGCACAAAAGCCATGCCCACCATGCGGTTATCCTCCGTGCCGGAAAAGCCCATGTGCCAGCGAATGGCCATGGCCTCTTCTCTGGAAAGGCGCATAAAGCCGCTTAAAATATAAACGGACTTTTCCCCATGCCCGTAGGGCAGGGGGTCTTCGTAATAAAACGTAGGAACGGCCTGCCATTTTCCGTCGGCCCCTTTTACATTGCGGGTGCCCGGCTGGTAGCAGCCAATCTTACATACATCATGGAGCAGGGCAGCAATGGCAATGGACTCCTCACTGTAGGAGAGTCCATACAGGTCCATGACCCGCTCCCGCTCTAAATAATCCTTCAAACAGTAGTAGACATTTAAGCTGTGCTCACATAGGCCACCCGGATAGGCGCTGTGATAGCGAGCTGAGGCCGGTGCGGTAAAAAAGTCGCTCTTGTTCATGAGATAGTCCAAAAGAGCTTGGGACCCTTCTCGTGTGATGCAGCTTTCAAAAATCTGAATAAATTCCTCTTTACCGGACATACCGACTGCCTCCTCTGTTGGAATACAAATTTCGCTAACAATTCATTGTAGCACAGGCGCTCTCAATTTTCATCCATATTTCCACATTTCCTAGAAATATACCTGATTTCTTTGGGCTATCTTGGGACAAAGCGGATCCAAGCTTTGTCCTACTGCTCCAAAACAAAGCGCTCAATGGCCAGGGCCACGCCGTCTTCCTCATTGCTGGCCGTTACATGGCTTGCAAGGGCCTTCACCTGATCGGTTGCATTTTCCATTGCCACGGGGAGGCCCGCCGCCTTTAGCATGGCCAAGTCGTTTCCGCTATCCCCAATGGCCATAACCCCTTGGGGAGAAATTCCCAGGGTCTCCCCAAGCTTTAATAGGGCACTGCCCTTGTCCACACCGGGGGCCGTGATTTCCAAGGCCCAGGAGGCAGGGAATACTACATTGAGAGGGGCAAGGGCTTTAATCTCTTCCGCAATCTTCTGCTGCTTCTCCCGTTCCATCATGACAAACATTTCTTCCACCGATGGACTCTGGGCCAAAAAGGCCTGGATGCTGGGCACGATGCGCCGGGTCTCCTTGATATACTGGGGAAGAAAGACGTTTGTGGGATTTCGGGCAATCATCCCGTCGTAAACCCACTGTTCTGCATAGCCAACGCCCTGATGGAGCACCTCATAGGCCACCTTATGGTCGGAAAACAGCTGGGCAAGCTCCATGCAATGCCCCGGATCTATGGTGGTCTCATGGAGCAGGGTCTCCTCCCTCTCGTTCCAGGTGGAGGCTCCGTTGCAGGCAATGAGATACTGGAATACGGGTAACCTACGCAGTTCCTTGGGAATCCCCAGGCGAGGCCGCCCGGTCACCGGCACCAAAAAAACACCCTGGGCCTTGACACGCTCCAGGGCCTGATAGGTGCGGGGACTGATTTTCTTTTGGTTGTTGAGCAGGGTGCCATCCAGGTCCAACCCAATGATACGTATCTTCTCCATAGCTGCCTTCCTTTATCAACACTTCATGGCCTTTAGTATAGCACAACTGGCACCTTTATGCCAACTTTCCTTGTCATTTTCCTGCTTCGGTGGTAGACTAAAGAAAAGAATCGTTATTTCTGCTGTTAGAGACCCGAAAGGAGCCCAATCTATGAACATCTATCATTCCATCACCCAGCTCATTGGAAACACGCCACTCTTAAAACTTCGCAACTACCAGGCCGCCCACAAGCTGCCCTGCACTCTACTGGCCAAG
>JBHAQX010000015.1:0-5199 GCA_041830595.1 Evtepia sp. | reverse complement strand
TATCCCCCCACGAGGGTCCCAGTATCAACCTTACAGACCTGCAGCTTCCGCTGAAAGCCCTGGAAGAAGGTGATGTGGCGCCAGCGGTAGACGAATATCTTTACTCAGTGGACAACAATTGGTACGCCTATGATTGGAGCCGGGACACCTATGACTACTTTACCAACTATGTGCTAGACCAGCCAGAAGAGCGGCTCATGTGGGGTGCGGGACGCATTGTAGGCCATGAGGACCTCTTTGATACCGTTCGCAGTCTCCTTGCTCAGTATGAGGCGGAGACCCCTGATTGCAGCCGTGAGATTGCACGCCTGAAGCAGGTCATAGACAATCAGAATCAGTTACTCACTGATCTGACCAAGGAAGAGATTGCAGACATTGAGGCCATTACCCTTATGTTGGAGGCCATAGCAGGCTAAGAACCTGTGGGTCTTAAAGAGCGCGCAGATAGAATCGGGAAAAGGACAGTGATCGCATTGTCTCCATGCGGCAAAAATCTTGGAATTCGACGTGGGGAATACCTCCAACCGTGACCTCGTTCCTGGGTTGTAAGGCTTTACTTCGACAAGGCAAGGGGAAGCTTACCCTATCTGGACGTATGGAAAAGTGCAATGGATGCAGAGAAATAGGCTCGGCAACACCAAAGGTGTTGCCGAGCCTATTTGTTTACCTGGCAATGAAAAGGAAATCAAGTAAAACAGATTAGCAGATAGGGGTGCATGGATCACCACATGTCTTTTGGTTCAAAAAATGCTAAAAGTAAAAGAAGTTTAAACGTTTATCAACAGTTCTAGACAATTTTTTTGAAAAAATTTGAGTATAATAGGATATGAAATCAAAGGGAACGGGTACAGAGAGAACCGATCAAAAGCCAAGATATTATTTTTCTAGCTCATATCAAGGGATGCACGTCAAAAGCCTTTCATTCTAGATTGCGCTAAGGTTGGCAGGCTGTATGTCGCTATGCTGTCCACAGGTGGTAGAAAAATCTTAGGATTGGGAGGCCTTGCTATGGGGGGAAGACAACAAAGTGTTTGTGTAGCACGTGGAATATGCGGGATATTTTTCCTTATTGTAATGCTGGCCTCTCCTGTTTTGGCAGTGGAGGAAACTAGGCTCGAGGGAGGAATGACCTTTGCAAACGTAAACTTCATTGGGGGAGAGTTAACACTGATGGCAGTACCCCAGTTTCATTTTAGTACAAAGCAGATGGATGCCAAGGGGAGAGGAAACCTGCCTGAAGGCATATCTCATCACATTGCAGTCTCCGACCTGCGTGGAAGTTGTGAAGGCTGGAAATTGAGTGCATCGATGACCCCCTGTCAGGAAGATCCGGTGGAACCTGCTAAAGATAGAGCCCTTCTCGTGATGAGAGGTGCTGCTATCGAACCCCTCAATTGTACCATAGGACAAGAACCATCAGCCCAGCGTGAGATTATACTAAGTACAGATGGTACGGTCTGTACTATTTTGAGAGCCGAGAGGGGCGAAGGCATGGGAGTATGGTCGGTTGTACTAATGAAGCATCAAGTCGAACTGGTTGTTTTGCCCGGCGGGGCAAATACGGACACAGTTACCATTGAGTGGATGTTAGAGAATGCACCTTAAGTTAAATTTTAGTGCAACTCTATCAAAATAAAATATCTGCAATGACGTCAAAAAGGAGAAAACATGATGAAAAACAAAAGCTTTAGGTCAATTAAGGTGGGCGCAACGGTGCTGGTTCTGCTCGCTAGCCTTATCGCCATGCCTACTATGGCAATCCAAGTAGACACCGGTACCAGCGATGCCAATATTAGCTTTGTTGGTGGAGACCTCACATTGGAAAAGACCCCCAGTATTGACTTCGGCTCACATCCCATCTCTGCGGTTCTTGAAACCTATACCAGTGTTTCAATCTCTGGAAGCATTGATGTATCGGACCTACGTGGATCAGGGGAAGGTTGGAAACTGTTGGCATCTCTATCCGAATTTCAACTGAACGGGACGACCCCAACTCTTCAGGGGGCCTATATCACCATCCCATCGTTAAACCCCCAGCTCTCCAATGGAACCATTGGCACAGCTCCCACAGGAAGCACTGACATCAAGCTGACATCGGACAATACAAGCGCAACCATGTTGACTGCGGCAGTGGGCACCGGAATGGGCGCTTGGGCGACGACACTAGTAGACCCTGTTACCCTAACGGTAAATCCCGGAACCTCTGCAGTAGGAAACAGTTCCGCACAGATTAACTGGTCTCTAGAGAACACCCCTTGAGTGACTGATACAAAATGTCTGCCTAATAGAGATTCGTAAAATTCGCCTCGGCAGGAAACTTGCCGAGGCGAATTTAGATAAACAGAGAATGAAAGGTGCACCTTGCTGGTTGCAGATGGATTGATGCGACCGTGGTACGATACTTGGAAAAAACCGTTTGGACTCTTAAAAAAGTGGGAGTAATAGTATGAAAATGAAAAGAGCGATACTTCTTGTCCTTGGCATGGCCCTGTTCGCAACTAGCGTACTGACTGTTTCCGCCGCTGCAACACGCAGTGCAAATCCGGAAATCGGATACTATGTCCAGGCAGGCATTCCGGATAATCAAATTGACACCTCCCTGAGCTACTTTGACCTGAAAATGGAACCGGGGATGAAGCAGACCTTGCAGGTAGAAGTTGCCAATACCACGGATCAGATGATTGTGGTGGACGCAGCGGTCATCAGTGCATCCACCAATCGCAACGGTGTTATCGACTATAAAACCCCGGACATTCGGGATAGCAGCCTAAAGATACCATTTTCAGAGATTGCAACCTTGCGGGAAAGTCAAATTTTGGTTCCTGCCAATTGGAAAAAAGTGGTTTTCATAGATATTGTGATGCCAGAAACCCAGTATGACGGCGTCGTTTTGGGTGGTATTGTGTTCTCTAAGAACCCGGCTTCCCAACAGCAGGCCATGTCCCGCGCTAGCAACCAAATGGAGATCCAGAATGTATACAGCTATGTCATTGGCGTAAAGCTCAGCGAAACCGATGTCCTGGTAAAACCCGAGTTTGAGCTCTTTGAAATCAAAGCTCAGGTTGTAAATTACCAACCTGCAGTCGTCCACTTTATTCGCAATAAAAAAGCTGCCATTGTGAAAGGGATGAGCTTATCTCTGCAAGTCTACAAGGCAGATACCAAGGAACAGGTTGCCGAAGTGGAAAAAGACGGGCTTGATATGGCACCCAACTCGGTGATGCCATTGGCGGTGAGCCTAGATGGCCTTGAACTGAAACCGGGAAGCTACTATACGGAACTGAGCATAAACACCCAAGATGGCATGGAAGAAGACTTTCGCATGGAATTCGTCATTGAAGCAGAAGAAGCCAATGAAGTCAATGATGGCTCGATTATCCCAGATATGCAGAAAACCTTGATTCCGATTTGGTTGCTGATTCTGATTCTTGTTTGCTTTATTCTGCTGCTTGGCATTATTATTTTCCTTCTCCTTCTGTTGGCAAAGCTCCGAAAGGAAGAGAAAGAGGCGCCTCAGGAACAAGGTGCCGGCAACGAAGAGGGTCACAACACCCTGGATGAGTAACCGGTAAGGTGAGAGAAGAAATACCGCAATATGATGTTTTGGGGATGTTTACCATGAAAAGAAAACGGCATAAAAGAATCATCGCAGTTCTTGTTTCGGTGATCACGATCCTGGCAACTGGCATCCCTACTTTGGCTCATGATACAGCTGAAGTACAGCAACTAGGCTTGGAAGGACAACACCTAGAAGAGCAGTTTGCTCAAATAAGCCCGGAGTCCTATAGCGAAAAAAAGATCCTTCAGATAGGTGACCCCTGTTTAGATGCGCAGGCCATTACCCCTGCAATTGTAGATTTGCCCCCTGCACTATCGAAGGAAAGTGCCTTAGAAGAGGAGGTGGTTTTGCCCGAGGGTGAGGAGTTTGCGCCTGTACATGAGTCCCTCTTATCTACAATGGAAGAACCATCTCAGCCGCTTGACCCAGCTTTGCCGGAAGAGCTTGGGGCTTGTGAGTTGGATGTCCCTGGGGAGATCATCAGTTTTGTAGAGGTGGATTCCAGCTCTGTCATCGTGTATAGTTTTGCTGAGCTGAAAAGTCTGCTCAGTCAGAGTAACGGGTACACAACCTTTTATCTGGGGGCGGATATTGTTGGTACGGTGGGGGGCATTGTCATTCATCCCAGTAAGGCCAGCGTTGTGATTGATGGCCACGCACCGGGGGCCCCTGCAGGGGATCGCAGAACGATCACCGACTATGCAACAGCAACCTTTACCGATACCATTCGCGTTGATACTGGCAATGCCACGACCAAAGCAGTTACCCTCCAAAACCTTGTGATAGCAGGGCGAAACTATTACGGTACCGTCAGCGTCAACGATGCGGTGCGGGATGTGGTCATGACCTACATCAATGTCAGCTATACCGGGCCACAACTCACCTACAATACGAATGGAACCGGACGCTATATTGATTCAACGGTCTCCATTGTGACAGCAACCTCCGCAGCAAATGAGCTGGGAGAGATGAACCGGGCAGAGTTTGGCGGAACCTTTACCTTTGAGACTACGGCAACGGGTTATTCGTGCATTTGGATCTATGGAAATGGCAGCATAAACATATTGGAAGGTGCGGATGTTACCTTTACCACACCGGCCTATTTTGCCTACCTGCCGGGCACAGATGTTAGCTTTACCGCAAAAGCAGGCTCCAAATTTACTCTCAACCAGAATACGGGGACGACCTATACGACACAGGTCTTTTCAAACTTCACCGTTGAGCCGGGTGCAAGGGCAAGCATTCGCCACAATGGCACCAGTGCCTATGGGGCGCTTCGAGTCTCCAAAGCCCTGACGGTAAAGGATCTGGGCTCCTTAGAAATCATACGCAGCACCACCGGTACGGCTTTGCAGATGACGGCTACAGCCGCTTCCGTATTCTTTGACAATCCCTATCGAGTGTTTCTATACAGTCCCTCCTCCAGTGCGGCCACATTTACAGGGACTAATAGCTTTAAAGTCAACGCAACTGCAGTGAACTTGTGGGCCAATACCAGTTGGCCCCCCACGGGTATTCTGACAAACCGGCCAAGTCAGCTTTGGAATAAGCAGGGCAGTGGTATGCTCCTAGATCTTACCGTAAATTACAATGGTAATACCATTCAGTCTTTGACCAGCAATCTCACAGGAGATGATTTT
>JBHAQX010000014.1:0-6368 GCA_041830595.1 Evtepia sp. | reverse complement strand
GGATCTGCTGCAAAAAAGCGGCTCCTGGTTCTCCATGGGAGAGACCCGCATTGGACAGGGGCGGGACGCAGCCAAGCAGTTCCTAAAGGACAATCCTGAACTCTGCGATGAGCTGGAGGCGGGGATTCGTGCCAATGCTGATAAGCTGTTGGGTACTGGCGGGCGCAGCGGCGCCAAGGCCGCCCCGGCCAGCAAGGGCGTAACCGTATCGGCCGAGGATTTTGAGGATGAGGGTTGACCGTATCACCCCTCCCACCCAGCCGGGAAAGCCCTGGCAGCTCAGTTTGGAGGGCGGCAGCCTGTTGCAGGTGAGCGAGTCGGCGATGATTGACTTTGCACTGCACACCGGCATGGAGCTCTCTCCGGAGCAGCTGCTGGCCTTGGAACAGGCACATATCCTGGCCGCTTTGCGGGATAAGGCCATTTCTCTATTGGTATTACGTCCTTACTCCAAGGGTGAACTAAAAAAACGCCTATCCGGCAGCAAGGGCGTAGCGCCGGAAGCGCTGCAAGAGGTGGTGGACTGGGTCCAGTCCATCGGCCTGTTGGATGAGGCCGGCTATGCCCAGCGCATTGTACGCAGCTATGGGCAGAAGGGCTATGGCCTCTATCGCATTCGGGAAGAGCTCTATCGGCGGCAGATTCCCAAGGAACTCTGGGAGGATGCCCTGGAAGAACTGGAGGACCCTGCCCAGCAGATTGACCAATATCTAGAGCGCCATCTGAAAAGCCTGGAACCAAAGGCGGTGAAAAAGGCGGCGGATGCTCTGGCTCGACGGGGATTTTCCTGGTCTGAGGTATCCAGCGGCATCCGGCGTTTTGGCGTAATGGAAGACGAATAAACGAGGTATACCCATGAAGGTTGGATTCATCTCTTTAGGTTGTGCAAAAAACCAAGTAAACTGTGAGCAAATGCTGTGGCAGACCTATGCGGCAGGGCATGAGATTGCCCTGGAGGCGGAGGACTGCGACTTGGCAGTGGTCAATACCTGCGGTTTTTTGCAGGAGGCCAAGGAAGAGGCCCTGGAGGAAATTCGCCGTTTGGGGCAGCTAAAGGCCCAGGGGCGCCTGGGCAAAATTTTGGTAGCGGGCTGCATGGCCCAGCGTTATCAGGACGAACTAAGAGCCCTCTGTCCAGAAGCAGATGGCTTTTTAGGCGTGTCGGGCTATGAAAAAATACCCCAACTCATTGAAGCCATGGAGAGGGGAGAACAGCCCGCCATCTTTGAGGACATTGATGCTCCCGTGCCTGAGACCAATCGTGTTGTCATCGGAGAGGAGTTCAGCGCCTACCTGCGCATTGCAGAGGGCTGCGATAACCACTGCTCCTACTGTATGATCCCCTCCATCCGGGGCAAGTTTCGGTCAAGACCCATGGAGGCCGTTGTGGCGGAGGCTAAGACCCTGGTACAGGATGGCATACGGGAGCTGATCGTCGTAGCCCAGGACATCACCCGCTATGGGCTGGATCTCTACGGGGAGCGCAGTTTGACCAAGCTATTGGAGAGGCTATGTCAGATTGAGGGACTCTCTTGGATTCGCCTCCATTATCTCTACCCCGATGAGGTGGACCAGGAAATCATTTCCCTCATTGCCAATGAGGAGAAGATTGTCAAGTACATTGACATTCCCATTCAGCACATCAGCGACAAGGTTCTGACCGCCATGCACCGTAGGGGCACCGGGGCTGAGATTCGCCGATTGTTTTCTACCCTGCGGGAACAGGTGCCGGATCTTGTGATTCGCACCAGTCTGATTACCGGCTTTCCCGGGGAGACGGAGGAGGACTTTGAAGAACTCTGTCTCTTTCTTCGGGAGTACCGCCTGGAGCGGGCGGGTATCTTTGCCTTTTCTCCAGAGCCGGGAAGCAAGGCGGCCACCTTGCCGGATCAGGTGGAGGAAGACGTGAAGCGCCGGCGTCTGGAGCTTCTAACCCAGATTCAAATGGAGGTAACCGATGCCTGGGCCGAAGGGCAAGTGGGCAAGCTTGTCTCCGTTCTTTGTGAGGGCTGGGACGAGGAGCGTGGCTGCTACGTTGGCCGCAGTGGGGCCGAGTCTCCCGGTATTGACGGTGTTGTCTACGTGGAAAGCGAGAGAGAACTTAGCGCGGGGGAAATTTACCCCGTTCGCATTACGGCTGTGACCGATGGGGAACTACTTGGAGAGTTGGAGGAGGACGGAAGATGAATACGGCCAATAAGCTTACCCTGCTGCGGGTGTTGATGATTCCCGTGTTTCTGATTCTACTCTATCAGGGCTATATTTACCCTGCCTTGGGCGTGTTCATTGTGGCAAGCCTAACCGACTTTGTGGACGGCTACATTGCCCGGCGCTACCAGATGATTACCGACTTTGGCAAATTCATGGATCCTCTTGCCGACAAGCTTTTGGTCACAGCGGCGATGGTGTGGTTTGTTGAGGTTGGGATTATGCCCGGCTGGGCCCTGCTGCTGGTCATCGCCAGAGAATTTGCCGTAACAGGCCTGCGCCTGATTGCCGTGGACCAGGGCCAGGTGATTGCGGCAGGCTGGTCGGGAAAGGTGAAGACAGCGGCGACCATGGTCTGTATTTGCCTCATGCTCCTGCCCATTTCTTCTCTGGTGAATCAGGTCTGCGTTGGAGTGATTGTGGTGACCACGGTTTACTCCGGCGGTGAGTATTTTGTGGTCAATCGCAAGGTGTTCCATGGGGCCATGTAGGCCCCCGCTTGACAGAAGGGCAAGGCCGTGATAAGATAAGAAGAACAATAACATAGCGTAATGATCGGGAAGAGTAGCGAGATGATTCCAAGCAGAGAGGGGCGGTCACCGGCTGAAAGCCGCCCTGTGGAAGACCTTTGTGAAGTGCGCCCGTGAGCGCGGGGGATGTAGATGCCCTCCGGTTGGCCCCGTCATTCGCCAAGAGTTAGAAATGAGAGTGGAACCGCGATGAAACTAAGTCGCCTCTTGTGCCCTTTGGGTGCAAGAGGCGTTTTTTGTCTGTAAGGAGGCATTGTTCGTTGACACGATTAGGAGAAACCCTGCGAGCCTATCAGGCCCGTGACCCGGCTGCCCGCAGTCGGATTGAAATCTTTTTGCTCTATGCGGGGGTCCATGCCCTGATCTACCACCGCATGGCCCATTTTTTGTACCGACACAAGCTGCGCTTTTTGGCAAGAGTGGTGTCCCAATGGAGCCGCTTCTGGACCGGGATTGAGATTCACCCCGGCGCCAAAATCGGCCGCCGCCTGGTGATTGACCACGGTATGGGCATTGTGATTGGAGAGACAACGGAAATTGGAGACGATGTGCTGCTCTACCAGGGGGTGACCCTGGGTGGTACGGGCAAGGAAAAGGGGAAGCGCCACCCCACCATCAGCAATAATGTGATGATTGGAGCAGGGGCCAAGGTCTTGGGCCCATTCACTGTGGGAGAGGGGGCACGCATCGCCTCCAACGCCGTGGTGCTCTCCGAGGTGCCCGAAAGTGCCACAGCGGTGGGCGTGCCTGCCCGGGTGGTGCGCATTGGGGACGAAAAACCCGATTTTGCCGGGCGGGTTGATCAGATTGATATTACCGATCCTGTCCAGAAAGAAATGCAGGCGGTGCTGTCCCGGATTGAATTTTTGGAAAAATATTTGGATAAAATGGAAGACGAACGGATCCAAACCGAAGAAGAACAGGAAGGAGCCTAACCATGGCCATGAAGCTATTTAATTCACTGACAAGACAAAAGGAGGACTTTGTTCCTCTTACCCCGAACCAGGTTAAGATGTACGCCTGCGGCCCCACCGTATATAATTTCATCCACGTGGGCAACGCCCGCCCCATTATTGTCTTTGATGTACTGCGCCGCTATATGGAGTACAGGGGAATGGACGTAACCTTTGTGCAGAACTTTACGGACATTGACGATAAGATCATCAACCGGGCCAAGGCAGAGGGAACCACCTCCGAGGAGATTGCGGAAACCTATATCAAGGAATATTTTACCGATGCCCAAGGCTTGGGGGTTCGTGCGGCCACGGTGCACCCCAAGGCAACGGAGAACATTCCCCAGATCATTGCCATTGTGCAGACCCTAGTCGACAAGGGCTTTGCCTATGAGAAAAATGGCGATGTCTACTTTCGCAGCTTTAAGTTTCAGGAGTATGGCAAGCTCTCCCACCAGCCCTTGGACGAGTTACAGGCTGGAGCTCGCATTGATGTAAACGACGTGAAGGAAGACCCCATGGACTTTGTCCTCTGGAAGGCAGCCAAGCCGGGAGAACCTCAGTGGGACTCCCCCTGGGGACCCGGTCGTCCCGGCTGGCACATTGAGTGCTCTGCCATGGCAGAGCGCTACCTGGGCAAGACCATTGACCTGCACTGTGGGGGACAGGACCTACAGTTTCCGCACCATGAAAATGAGATAGCCCAGTCTGAGGCCGCCAATGGCTGCACCTTTGC
Source organism: Evtepia sp. (assembly GCA_041830595.1). GTDB lineage: Bacteria > Bacillota > Clostridia > Oscillospirales > Oscillospiraceae > Evtepia. The sequence continues at coordinate 1,941 of JBHAQX010000014.1, read as the reverse complement.
CAACTACTGGTTGCACAACGGATTTTTGAATATTGACAACAAGAAAATGTCCAAATCCGAGGGGAATTTCTTTACTGTTCGAGAGGCGGCAAAGGTCTATGGCTATGAGCCCATTCGCTTCTTTATCCTCTCCGCCCAATACCGAAGTCCCCTCAACTACTCCAGAGAGTCCCTCACCCAGGCCCAGGCGGCTCTAGAGCGGCTTTACACAGCGGTGGAGAACCTTGAGTTTTTAGAGAAAAACGGTGCCAGCGGGGAACTGACTGCCCAGGAGAAGGAGTTTGTAGCCAGTTTTGACGGCTACCGTACCCGCTTCCTCGAGGCCATGGATGATGACCTAAACACTGCCGACGCCATTGGTGTGCTCTTTGAGCTGGTGCGCAGCATCAATACCGCAGTGGAGCAGACCCCAACAGCGGCCCTGGCCAAGGCCTGCCTTGGGATGATTCTGGAGTTTAGCGACGTATTGGGACTGCTGTACAACCGCAAAAAGGCCGATGATTTGGACAGCAAGGTGGAGGCCCTGATTGAGGCCCGCCAGGAGGCCAGAAAGAACAAAAACTTTGCTGAGGCCGACCGCATTCGGGATGAGCTGAAGGACATGGGCATAGAGCTGATGGATACCCCTCAGGGGATTAAGTGGAAGAAGCTATAGTGGAAAAACGCAAAACCCGCCCTATTAAGGGCGGGTATTGGCGTACTAAGAACGTTTCCAGCTTGTCCTTGGGGAGGGTTTTGCCACTGTAGTGCTCAATAAAACGGAGAAACTCCATGAGCTGCAATTCGCTTGCAAAGGCTCTCCTTGGAAATCCATAGATTTGATATCGTTCGACCAAGATTAAGGTTTTCTGGTAGATGTCAATCTTCTTGATTGTACTATAGGGAATCGTAGCCACATTTTGCCCGAATAAGATTTTGATATTTGTAGGGGTTACCATTACCTGCCGATGGCCCCAAAAGGCCTGGCCTGGGCCGCTATTCACCTCTCTTCGTAGGCGTCCTGGCAGCAGTAAAAGGAAACAGAGCGTGATGACAGCTAAAAAGCCCAGGGCCCATAGAGCCTCAAGGGCAAGTGACATAAGGGAATCTATTTTCATCATTAGCGCACTTATGAGCAGACTACTCAAAAGAATACCGCCAAGAATGATATAGAGCTTTTTTGAACTGCGCAGGTGGTATAGACGCAGAGCCACATAATCCTCTGCCACCTGCTCATAAGAAAACTGAAGTTCCTCCACCCCAATCACCTCCTCTATACGTTAACGATAGCAAAGACAAGGGAAAAATGCAACAAGCCTTTGGCTTGTTGCGCGTTCACCACAAGCCAAAGGAGAAACCATATGAAACTATTGGCCATTGAAGGAAACTCTATCGTCAACCGGGCATTTTACGGCATACGCCCTCTGACCAACCGGGAGGGCTTTCCCACCAACGCCATTTTTGGCTTTCTAAACATTCTCCAGCGCATTGAGGAAGAGGTAAATCCCGACGGTCTCTGCGTCTGCTTTGACCGGAGAGAGCCCACCTTTCGCCATGAGGCCTTTGAGGGTTACAAGGCCCACCGGGAGGGGATGCCGGAAGAGCTGGCCCTGCAGATTCCCAAGCTTAAAGAGGTGCTGGACGCCATGAACATCCCCCGATATGAGCTGGCCGGGTGGGAGGCGGATGATCTTCTGGGCACCATTGCTCGTCAGTGCGAGGAGACAGGCGGCAGCTGCGTGATCGCCACGGGAGACAAGGACGCACTGCAGCTGATTACCGACCGCAGCTACATCTACCTGGTCTCCAGCCGTATGGGCAAAACCACCACGAAAGAGATGGATCCGGGGCGGTTTCAAGAGGAATATGGCTTTCCCCCCAAGGGGCTGGTTGACCTAAAGGCCTTGATGGGGGATTCCTCCGATAACATCCCCGGGGTGCGGGGAGTTGGAGAGAAGACTG
>JBHAQX010000013.1:0-3069 GCA_041830595.1 Evtepia sp. | reverse complement strand
CTGCGCCGCAGAGCTATACCCTGAGCGCGTAACGCTGCGCCCGATTGCAGAACCTTCGTTCCGCTACGCTCCATTTCGGTTCTGCAATCGATTCATCCGAAAACTAACATTGCTGCTGGACCAAAATTCGGGGGCAGCTCAGGATGAACTGGGGGCTTCTCTGACCGAGCTTGGGAATCGACTGGGGATTACGAAATCAACGCTGAACTCTTATGTACAGGGATATTCCTTAGCACCACGAGAGGTCATTGAGACGCTCTCAAAAATCAGCGAGAAATCAGTAGAATGGTTTTATTATGGAGAGCCCAGTGACTACATTCGAGAGTATCTCATTCTCAAAGGGCACGAGGCCCTATTAAATGATTTCACGAACATTCCTTTCGACATAGAACAGGATTTCATCCAAAAACGACGGACAAACCCCGGTCAATTTGAATCGCCCTATCCCGATGAAGAATTGATAGACCTCTGGTTTCCTGAATATTATGACAAAGCCATGTATCAGTATATACTGCGTATCACGAAAGATACTTTGGAAAAGCTTGTAAGAGATCAAGAGGAGCAAAACGATAAAATTGTTGCTTTCATAGGCAGAGAACTTTATGATGACTATACTGCCGTTGGCAATTTTGCTTATGGTGATGAGCAGATCATCAAGGGCGAGGCAAGGGCAATCTACGAGAAAAAGTTCATGGGCAAAGATGCGGATGCGCTGAATCTCCATGACCCATACTTAGTAGCTACACTAATCTCCGCATTGGGAACGGATAAAAAAACCGCTGAGATCATCCGGCTTCTTTCCAAATCTTTGACAGGAAAAGACTTCAATCCCTCCTTTGGCGGCGAAAAGCTGATTGACATCTTTAAGGCCATGCGACCAGCCCTTATCGCGCTCTACAGGGAAACAACGAGCGATGAATTTTATGACTGGTTTGAACCAAAGTGAGTTTTGAGACAATTTGCAGAAGGGTGATGAACGATTGTGTTCATCACCCTTCTGCACTCTATGATATTGTCTTTTTTCAAGGTCGTCTTTTATTCCCTCATGAACATTTACATAAAAAATACGCTTGACAAAAGAAGATTACAGGTGTAACCTGGATGTGTAAGTTACAAATGTAACCTGGAGGTAAATAACATGAATACCATTGCAGAAAAGATTTCGGATGCGGAGCTCTTCGTAATGAAGGAGTTATGGAAGAGTGATGCCGCCATGAGCATGGCGCAGCTCAAGGAAGCTTTACACCAAATCAATGGATGGGATGGATCAACTGTCAAGACATTGGTAAATAGGCTTTGTGAAAAAGGGGCTATTATCCAGGAAAAGCGAACTGTGTTCTTTTATAGCGCTTCCCTTTCTGAAGAAGAGTATCATTTATACGCCACTAGCGCCCTGATTGAAAAACTATATGGGGGAAGCCCCAAAAAGTTAGTGGCCTCTCTGGTGCAAACCAGGCTAAGTAAAGAAGATATTGCAGAATTACAGGCAATCTTAAATGGTGGTGAGGAGACGTGATCACAGTTCAAACCATTTTGCTGCTGTCTTTGGGCGGATCCATTCTTGCGCTACTATATCTTGCCTTACGGCGAGCATTTGGTAGAGGCATACGCAAAACTGTGCTGTACTATCTGTGGATTATTGTATTCCTGCGTTTTCTATTGCCGATTCCCACCTTCATTTCTTTTCCCGAAATGATTCCGGTTCCAAAACCGGAAACGAATCAAGCAGCATCGAATCAGATAGATGCAACATATCCAATACAGGAAGCCGTGCAATATGAAAATGAAATGACAAACGGGTCTCCAGCGCAGACAGGGGCAGCTATCAAGGCAGAGGATAGCAGGCCGACCATACATACTACAACACCAATTGGGACTGAAAACAAGCAGATACCAGCGGCTGTCAGCGCCTCTTTTTGGCAAATTTTTTTTGCGGTTTGGGTCGTTGGTGTGATAGGAAGCTTTTGTTGGCAGATATGGCGCTATGAACGATTCAGATTCTTAATCCGGCCTCATATGAAGGGGGCCAAAGCAGAGACAGTGGACATGTTCCACCTTCTATCTCCCAGCAGAAAACTGCCAGACCTTGCCGTCTGTCCAGTAATTAAAACACCTATGCTTCTGGGGGTTTTTAAGCCAACAATCCTATTGCCTAACGAAGACTTTGATAGAGAGCGTCTTCTGCACATTCTTTCCCATGAGCTAAGCCATTACCATCGGAAAGACCTGCTTTACAAATGGTTTGTCATGCTTGTCTCCTGTTTGCACTGGTTCAATCCCCTTCTCCATGTGATAGGCAGGATTGTAGATCACGACTGTGAGCTTGCCTGTGATGAGCTGGTGATAGAGACTATGAGTATGGATGAGCGTCAAAAGTATGGAGAGACTCTGCTCCAATTATCTGCTGAGAGACACTATGCACTCGCCACCAGTATGGGAGAGGGGAAAATGCATATAAAAAAAAGGATTTTAAGTATTGTGCGCCATCAAAAACGTGGTAGAAAAACCATTGCACTGGCACTGGCCTTGGCCATGCTGCTGTTGCTGACGGGATGCGGTGCACTTTTGGGCAACCCAAACAGCAGTAGCAAACCAGAAGTCAAAATCGAAACAGATGACATAGATTTCACGTTGTTGTCGAATCTTTCAACACCCAGCAAAACCTACTATACCATATCAGGCACGGTCAAGGAACTTCATTCTGTCGGAAGTCTAGAGAATGGCTTTGGCAGCGATGGTTGGTATATGGAGGCCTTAACCCAGCAAGTGGTACATGACTTAATGAAGACCTACGACTTATCAGAAGACTTAGCCAAACAAGTTCTTTTTGCAGGCGGTTTGGATATTTACACTTGCCTGAATCCTACGATCCAAAGCGTAGTGGACGAGGTATATAGCAATCCAAGCAACCTGGATTATCGTGCAGAAAATGGCGAACCTATGCAGTCCGCCATTACAGTGGTTGATAATGAAACGGGATATGTTGTTGCTCTGGCCGGAGGTATGGGAGAGAATACGGCGAGCCGCGGCCTTAACCGTGCCACGTCTGCCCCTCGCCAGCCCGGCTCG
>JBHAQX010000012.1:0-8929 GCA_041830595.1 Evtepia sp. | reverse complement strand
TTGGGGAGATTTACGTCAAGTATTCCCCTCTGGGCAACAACGACCTAGAGCAGTTCCTCCTCAGTGAAGGGGTGGAGCCCGTCGTTCCGGGCCTGACCGACTTTATTATCTTTAAGATTTTCAACCGTGAGGTTGACGTGGACATCTATGGCGGCTCTGGTGTCAAGCGCCTTGCTGTGCGTTTTATGAAGAGCTATGTGGAAAAGGTCCAGCAGGATATGATCGCCGCCCTAGAGCGCTCCGGCCGTTTTCGTGCCCCAGGCCCTTTCTCCCAGCTGCAAAAGCTGGCCAAGGGCTATCTCGGCCCTGGAAACAAGATGGGCGAGGGCTGGCTTCTCACCGCCGAAATGCTGGAACTGATTCACTCCGGAACTCCTAATATTGTCTGCGCCCAGCCCTTTGGCTGCCTGCCCAATCACATTGTGGGCAAGGGGATGATTCGTAAAATCAAGGACAACAACCCGGAGGCCAACATTGTGGCCATTGACTATGATCCAGGGGCCACTCGAATTAACCAGGAGAACCGGATTAAGCTGATGCTGGCCAATGCACGCAGATCTCAAAAGGAACAGCTGGAAGGTTTAGACCGTGACGCCTAAGAGCATATGAACCTTACAAGCATGAGAGCATCATTGTTCCGCTCCAAGTAAAATAGGCATGTAAAATAAAAACCTCCAATCGTAGAACAATACTACGATTGGAGGTTTTAGAATGTCAGGACAAAAAGGAATGCAACTTGACAGCGAAGAGTTTAAGCAAATGGTGCGAGAAGAGGAAAAAAAGGATTTTGGTCAGGGTGCGCTAAGCAAGAGATATGGAAGCAGCAGATACACAATTCAACGCTGGTGCGGGTTACGCCTCGAAGTGGATCTACCTCATAGTGCACCATGACGCAAGGGGCATCCACCCAAGAGTGCACAGACAAAAGCCCAAATTATTAAGCGTCTTCCCATGGAAAACGAGCTGCTGCGAAAGCTTCTCTCAGTCGTTGGAAGGCGGTGAAGCCAAGCGTTAACTACCAAATCATTATTGCTTACAAAACAAGCGCCCGGCAAACGGTGTCGCCGGTTCTGGACACTATCGCTGGGCTATGGATAAAGAAGTGGTCGCCGCAGAGTTACAGCTCCACAGCGACCGAGTTGTTCAATACACTTCCCACGCATACTCCAACCTTACCAAAGAGTACGGCATTACGCCATCCATATCAAGGAGGGGAAATCCTTACGACAATGCTCTGTCTGAGCAGTTCTTCTCTCAAACCCGAGTGTCTTCACAGACAGAAAGTTCACACCATTGCCCAAGCTCACAGTCTGGTGGATGATTTTATCCATTTCTACCATTTTGAGAGATTTCAGTTAACGTACCACCTGACTCCACTGAAAAAACGGAGTCAGACGGATTCGTTCTCTTGTATTCTGCGGGTGGCTTTCTTTTCTTCTGTCTACTTTTCTTGGGGCGGGACACTCTGCAAGGTGCTTTCTTCTTTTCCAATGAGAGAAGGTTTTCTAAAAAAATGCTAACACCTGCTCCAGATTCTCTGCCGCTACAACTCCCGGTGGAACTTCTGCTCCTTCCCTGTTGAGCCAAATGGTCTGAATACCCAACCGTTGAGGTGCATACACATCTGCCTCCAAGGAATCCCCAATATACAAAACCTCCTGGGGCTGAAGACCCGAATGCGCCAAGGCACTGCGATAGATTTCTTCCCTTGGCTTCGGATAACGGGCACTTTCACTGGTCACCACGCCTGTGGCGGACAAGCCGTGGCGTTCCATAGCTTTGCTTATATAGTGGTTATCGCTGTTGGTTACAAAGTAGACTGGAACCGCAAGCCTCTCCAGAAAGGTCTTGGTATCCTCATAAAGGGGTGGATTACACCAGTGCTCTTCCATTCGATCCCGCAAAGACGTGGGATCCTCCCCACTGGAAAACTGCTTCACCGTGTCTGCAAAACTCTCTAGGGAAAGCTCCCTCTGCTGGCGATAGTGTTCTCCGCAGGCCTCTTCCATAAGCTGGCGAAATCGCTCCCACCAAAACCCTACTAACTCCTCTGGGGAGCTTGCCTGACTGCTTTTATAAAGCCGACCCACTACTTCATAGCTGATGGGACCATTTTCGTGAACCAGCGTACCATAAAAATCACAAAAAACACCTTTGATCTTTTCTCTCATACAAACGATATCCTTCCCGCCTAACATTGTGGCTGTCGGTATATTTAACCTTTTTGTACTATGCTATCTCTATCATAACAGCTTAAAAGGCAACGCACAAGAAAAAGGAAGTGCCTCAGTTCCTTTTTCTTGTGCGTTGCAGTTTTAGAGAATATATGCGAATTAAAACCAACGATTGCGCTTAAAATATACAATACAGCCCACTACAATGGCAACTGAGGCACCAATCACAATGGGATAGGTATGCCGCAAGGAGACCTCCGGCATAAACAGGTTCATACCGTACCAACCCACCAACAGAGTGAGCGGCAAAAAAATTGCAGTGATCACAGTAAAGAGTTTCATGACTTTATTGGCTTCAATATCCAAAAGGGCCTGATAGGACTCCCGCACCTGGGTCAGATAATCCCGCAAGTTTAGTACATTGTGATATAGCCGATCTGACTTTTGGGTCTGAAAGTGCAACACCCGTAACACTTCTTCACTAAACAGGCCGTTGCGATTCTCTTCCAAATCTTCCAGCATAGCCAAAAGCCCCTCGTAATAGCGACGAAGAACAAGCAGCTGCTTGCGCAGTCGGCTGATTTCCTCCACATAATCCCGAGACTCTTCACTGGCCAGGGCATCCTCCAAGTCTGCAATGCTGTCTTCGATTTCATCCATGGGCACAACATGTCGGTTATTGAGCCGCACCAAAATGTGGTGAAGGACACCCTCCAAGCTCTCCATCTCCTGGTCTTTGGCGAGCAAGTCCTTGACTAGAGCGTCAACAATCAGAGACTCTCCCTCATAGAAAATCAGCATAGCCTTTTGAGAAAGGTATACCTCTATGCGCTCTGCCTCCGGATTTGACATATCCTTACTGGGCACCAAAAGATAGAGATAGTCAAACTCTTTATGACTTTCAAAGCAAGTGCTTTTGTGCATAAGTTTTGCTCCGCCATGAAAGTCAAATTCCCTTAGTGTCCTCTCCTTAGCCTCAGCTTTTGCAATACACAGACTTTCTTCATTCTGGCCTTGCTGTGGCTCATTGGCTTCCAACCATTTCCCGTCAATGTTAATCCTCATATTCCCGCACCTTTCAAACAACACGCCCTAAGAGTCGCCTGCTCACTGGTCACTATGAAAGACTCATTCTTCGCCAGTATAACACAGCAAAAAAAATTTTTCCAGCCACTTCCGAAATTCCTTCTTCATGCAAGAGCAGCTGTTTTTCCCTTTACTTTTTAAGGGTCAAACTATAAAATGAAATAGATCATAAACATTTCACGTTACAAAGGAGCATTCTATGAAAAAGAGACTATCAATTGTTTTTGCCACTTTGCTATTGCTTAGCTCTTTCAGTAGCACCTTGGCCACCCAGGTCAGCAAAAACACCGTAAGCCGAGGGGAATTTATTGCCCAGGTAAATGAGGCCTATAATTTCTTTACCAGTGGCGGCCAGTTGTTCACAGATATTAGCCTTGAACACCCCTTTGCCTATGAGATTATGGCTGCCAAACGGGCCGGATATCTCAGTGGATATCCAGATGGCAGTGCAAGACCTGATCTTGTTCTCACACGCTTGGAGGCCGCTGTCATCCTTTCTAACGTTGCAAACTTAACGGCAACCAAAGATGCTCCTACCCTTTCGGATGCGTCCAGCATTCCCCCATGGGCTCTCCCCAGTGTCCTAGCCGCCACACAGGCCAAGCTATTCGCTCTCAGCCCTTCCGGGGCCTTTGAGCCCAACCAACCCCTCACTCCCCAGGATGCACAGACTGCCATTGAGGCTGCTCTTGCCATTCACGGAAGACCCTGGGCAGACGAGATCATTTCTGCCACCTCTTATGATGGCATTTCCCTCACCGGCCGCCTGTGTATGCCTACAGGGACAGATACGGTGGATAAGGTGGTTCTCTTTGTCAACGGCACTGGTCCTAATACCTATGAATCAAGAGGAGTGCAGCCACCATATAAGTATAAATACTACGACTATTTTGCGGACGCATTCGCCAAAGACGGCACTGCATTTTTCTCCTATAACACCCGTGGAATTTCTTTGGCCGAAAGCTTTCCCTTTTACAGCATTGACTGTAACATCTATGAGAGCTATACGCCTCAAAACTGTGCAAAAGATATTGTCTCTTTTATTAAGGTTCTGAAAGCCCACAAGGCCCTTGCCAATGCAGAGATTATTCTGCTCGGCTGGAGTGAAGGCGCCATCATTGCCCCCCTAGCTGCCGCAGAACAGGACAGCGGTATTGATGCCTTACTGTTGGCTGGCTACCCCGAGGCGAACATGAAAGACATTCTTGTTTGGCAGCTGGATGGCCCACAAACCTTTTTCTACTACACCCTTGTGTTTGCTGCCGAGGGCCAGACTTCCATTAGCAGAGAGCAGTATGAGGCGATCAAATTGGAAACTCCCCTCTGGTCTACGATCTGACCTTTGACCAGCTAGATGTGAACAAAAACGGCGTCATTGATGTGGAGGACTTTGCCTCCATGCCACGGGCTAAACTGCATAAAGATATCTTGGCCGCTGTTGAGCGGGGTGACAGCAAGTGGATTGCAGAAAACTTTATGTCCTTGCCGGCTGGCTGGTTTACTGCCCACTTTAAGCTGGGACCTACCAGCGATATCATTGAAAAAGTTCCCAAAACCATGCCCATCCATATTTTCCACGGTACCTATGATCTAAACTGCCCTGTTCAAGGGGTGTATGATGCCGAGAAAAAGTTAAAGGCCCTTGGATATGATAAGCTGGTCACCCACATTTTCCCCGGCTATGAGCACAGCCTTGGTTTTTACCTGTGGCTCACACAAGGGACCCATCCCGAACCCTATGTAACGATTTTTGAAACCGCAGAGGGACTTTAACCTAAGTTCCCCTCCCCTATTCGCTTTAGTTTGGTAAGCCTCGAAATGAGTGATGACTAAGTTTTAGAGGAACTATGTATGAAATATTGTTTATTGCTGCTTATTCTGTTGCTGACACTATCCGGGTGCAAGAGCGACTCTGCCAAGTCACAAGGGGAATCTGCGCCGTCACAGCAGGGAGTGTCCACAGAGCTGATGGATGAATTCTGGGAGCAATTTGTATCTATCGATGTCATGGGAAAACCAGCCTCGGAGCTATTTGGTACGCTGTCCACCTATTACTATGTTCGAGATGGCCTTGAAGTTCTCTTTCCCTATGAGGACTGTGTGTACTTCTCCGGCCCCGCCTGGGAATCCGGCTCGGTGTCTGTCATTGCCAACTTTGTCAACCGAAGTGGCGAAGATTACGCTGCCCTGGCCCAAGAGGCATATGGTGATGAGGCAATCCTTGTCTACGATGAACAATATCAGCAAAACTGTATTTTGGTCATAGATCGGGGCTATGAACTGCGGTTTTACCTCTCAGACACAGGCTATACAGAATTCTTTGAGTACAGAAAACAAGGATATTCCTTGCCTTTCAATCCATCGGATGAGAGCGTTTCACTACTCGCCGAATTGCCAGACAATGAAATCTGGGCAGCTGTGGCAGCTTGGCAAGGCTACCTGGGGCAGCCGGCAGAACAGGTTTCTGTGGATGATGCCTTAATCCAGGTAATTTTTGAACATGGCGTTTGCAATGAAATCGTGCTTTCTGCAAAGGGCACTTGGTTTCAAAACAAGGGTATTTTAGACATAACCTCTTTGGGCCTTCCCTTTTCCCTCCACGGTGGAGATGACACCTCGCAGAAGCCCTATTATCTTTTCCAGTTTGAAGAGGGCCTTATGGTAAAGATTTTCTGTTCTGCTTCTGATGACGTTGGAGATATTTATGAGGACAGTTTGATTTCTATCTATTTCAATCCGAACTAGAGTAAAACCCCCTGCCTGGGCAATATCGCCAGGCAGGGGGTTCTTTTATTGGTTCTGTTCTTTTTTCTTCGTGTCCAAATATTCATCAAAGCTCATGCGGTAATCCCGCAGGCCATCAGGGCCGAGCTCTAAGATACGGTTGGCAATGGTCTGCACAAACTGGTGATCGTGAGACGTAAACAGCATGCTGCCAGGAAAGTCCGTCAGGCCGTTATTTAGGGCCGTGATGGACTCCAAATCCAGGTGGTTTGTGGGCTGATCTAAGAGGAGCACATTGGCACCAGAAAGCATCATGCGGGAGAGCATGCAGCGCACCTTCTCTCCGCCGGAGAGTACGTTTACTTTCTTATACACATCATCCCCGGAGAAGAGCATGCGGCCCAAAAACTGGCGCAGATAGCTCTCATGTTTATCGTCGGAGTACTGGGAAAGCCATTCCACCAATGTGTCATTGTTCCCCTCGAAGTACTTGCTGTTGTCCTTGGGGAAATAGGACTGGGAAGTACTTACCCCCCACTTGAAGCTTCCACTGTCTGCATCCACTTCTTCCATCAGAATGCGCAGCAGGGCTGTATTGGCCTGCTCGTTCTCTCCCACAAGAGCAATCTTGTCGCCCTTGTCCATAATGAAGGATATCTTATTCAGCAGCAAAACGCCATCTTGAGTGTAGGAGAGGTCCTCCACCGCCAAAATGTCCTTGCCCGCCTCTCGGTCAGGCTTAAAGCCTACCCAGGGGTAGCGACGAGACGATGCGGGAAGCTCGTGAATGGTGAGGTTGTCCAGCAACTTTTTACGAGAGGTAGCCTGCCTTGCCTTGGACTTATTGGCAGAAAAGCGTGCAATAAAGGTCTGCAATTCCTTGGCCTTTTCCTCTGCCTTACGGTTTTGATCCTTTAGCATCTGCTGAATCAATTTACTGGAATCATACCAGAAGTCGTAGTTGCCCACATACATTTTCACCTTATTGTAGTCAATGTCCACAATGTGAGTACAGACGGTGTTGAGGAAATGACGGTCATGGGATACGATGATAACCGTACCCGGATAGTCCATCAAAAACTCCTCTAACCAGGCAATGGACTGGTGGTCTAGGTTGTTGGTCGGTTCGTCCAGCATGATGAGGTCAGGATTCCCAAAAAGAGCCTGGGCAAGCAATACCTTCACCTTTTCCTTACCAGAAAGCTCACTCATCTGCTTTTCATGCAAGTCTGTCTTAATGCCCAGTCCCTGCAAAATCTTAGACGCGTCGGACTCTGCCTCCCAACCGTTGAGCTCTGCAAATTCACCCTCCAGCTCGGAGACGAGAATGCCATCTTCCTCCGAAAAGTCTTCCTTGGCGTAGAGCTCATCTTTTTTCTTCATAATCTCATAGAGGCGAGCATGGCCCATAAGCACCGTCTCCATGACCGAAAACTCGTCAAACTGATTCTGATTTTGGCGCAAAACGGACATGCGCAGCTTGGGGTCTACATGCACCTCACCCTGGGTAGGCTCTAATTCCCCGGAGAGAATTCGCAAAAAGGTGGACTTCCCCGCTCCGTTGGCCCCGATAATGCCATAGCAATTCTCCGGCGTAAAGCTTAAATCCACCTGGTCAAAAAGTTTACTCGCACCAAAGTGGAAACTTAAATTTTCAACTGTCAACATGATAATACTAATCTCCCTAAATTATAGTGGCCCTTTATTATACCCAATCTTCTCCTCAGAATCAATCGCAAAAGTGCATACAAAATCCCCTGTATTTTAGCGCTTTCTGCAACTTAAAGTGCTGCTTTTGTACCTTGGGGTGCCAAGACTTTCTTTTTTTCGCAAAAGAGACTATGATACAATCACAGAAGGCGGTGATGAGATGAAAATCCACGTGGAACATGGGGACTATCCGGAAAATGAAATTATTCTGCGCTGTCAAACCTTGGATGAGGAAATGCTGATGATTTTAGCACTCCTGCGTGATCGCAGTGCAAAGCTTGTGGCCTACGAAGGAAATGAGCTGCAACTGCTTTCTCCGGGAGAGGTCTACTACGCCGAGTCCGTGGACAGCAGAACCTTTCTCTACACAGGTGAGAAAGTATTGGAGAGCAGCCAGAGCCTAGCAAGCCTGCATGCCCAGTATGAAGATTTGGGATTTTTACGCATTGGTAAATCCCAGCTGGTGAACTTGCACCATGTAGAAAGGCTAAAAAGCCTTCCAAACAGTCGCATTGAACTCACCTTAAAAAACAAGGAAAAGCTCATTGTTTCCCGCCACTATGTTCAGACGCTAAAAGAAAAACTGGGACTCAACTAATAAGGAGGATATGAAAATGAAACCCGAACGTTCCAACCATTTTTTTGCCCGCATGTATCTCTGGATGACGAAGGCAAAGTCCACCATGGGGCTCTTTTTTACCGCATTTGTGTTTTACTATCTTTTCCTTGGCCTGCTGTTAAGCAAGCCCCCTATTATGCTAGACTTTTTTGTTGCACTGGAAATGGTATTTGCCTGCTTTTTCATTGGCGTACTCCAGCAAGCGGTTTTGCCTCTGGAACATATTGGCAAGGTTCGTATCCTGATCTGGACACTGGGTTCTACGGCTATTACTCTGGTATTTAGCCTTTTCTTTGGATGGTTCTCACCGTTTCCCAGTTGGGTTTTCGTCCTTTTCCTTGTCTTTGTCATCTTCTCTGTTATGGCAATGGTATTGGCCTATCGCTTTGACTTGCAAAGAGAGACCTCTGAGCTAAATGAGAAGCTGGCCCAATATCAAAACTCCAAGGATTAAATGGCAAACAGGGGGCAGCTGATATGGCTGTCCCCTGTTCCTTCCATTTTGTAACAAAAATTTAACAGACACGCTTACATTTTTATGGTATAATGAATTCACCACTCAGAAAGGAGGTACGAATGAACACAATACACTTTGACATTGACGACATGATCTTTG
>JBHAQX010000011.1:0-3014 GCA_041830595.1 Evtepia sp. | reverse complement strand
TACTCTTTGGGACCGCCATGTTCAGACACCTCCTTGGTGATGCCCTTTTCATCAAAGGGGCACGTGGTTAGCTTACTCAGTTGTATCTAGCAACTGCGAAAGGGATGCCCACCGGGGATCTACCTGTGGTTTGCACACACAGGCCTCCTCATTCAGGTCGACCCCGCAGCCGGGACAAATTCCCTTGCAGTCTTCTGAGCATAGATTTTTGGTATCCATTTCGAGAATAAATGTAGTATACGCCACATCGTCCAGGTCCAACTTGCCGTCTTCCAGGAGGAGAATGCTCTCTTCCATGTCCTCTCCCGCAAGCTCCTCAGCCAGCAAGAAATGAAAGGGCACTCGCTTTTCCCGTTGAAAGGCCTTGGTGCACCGATCGCAGTGCAACGAAAGCTTCGTCACCGCTTCACCATCTAGAACCAACGCTCCAGCTGTGTTTTTTACAATACCGGATACAAGAATCGGCTCGACAAAGGGCATTTCTCCCCCCAATTCCACATCACTTAAGTCCATGGAAAAGGAAAAAGGAAGGCGCTCGCCTGGTGTATGGATGATGGCCTTTAGGTTTAATTGCATAGTATACTCCCTCATAATGGTACGCAGAGTATTATAATGAAAATACCCTCTTTTGTCAAACGTTTTTCAAAATATTTTCCCCGAACTGGCAAATACTCCATCCGGCTGCCCTTAGCACTGCCTCTCCCACTCATCTCTTGCTCATTGATGGCAGAAAAAACTTCATTCCCCTTGCTTCCCACTTCGTTTTTTGTTACTCTATAGTAATGTTGACCTGTCGTCTCAAAACTACTACCGCCTGTACTGGGAGCGTTTCTATGAAGGAATTTACCATTGACAAAAATGATGCTGGACAGCGGCTGGATCGCTGGCTCTCCAAAACCCTTCCACTTATCCCCGCTCCTCTCGCCCAAAAGTACATCCGCCTAAAGCGGGTGAAGCTCAATGGCAAAGGTGCCAAGGGGGATGTGCGCCTTAGTCTGGGGGATCAACTGCAATTATACATCAACGATGAGTTTTTTGATACCCCTACGCAAGAAAATGCCTTTCTTTCCGTATTCAAGCCAAAGCTCTCCATTGTATACGAAGATGAGAACCTGCTTCTCCTCGATAAGCGTCCCGGCCTTGTGGTCCATCCCGATGAGTCGGAACGGGTCAACACACTGCTGACCCACATGCAGGCCTATCTCTATCAAAAAAAAGAGTGGAACCCCTACGGAGAGCATAGCTTTGCCCCTGCCCTGTGCAATCGGATTGACCGGAATACGGGTGGCATTGTGATTGCTGCGAAAACCGCCCAGGCATTGCGCATTCTCAATGAAAAAATTCGAGAGCGGGAAATTGAGAAATCTTACCTCTGTATTATTCATGGAACCATCCGCCCTGCTGCAGGTTTGCTCGAGAGTTTTCTTGTGAAGGACGAGGCGAAAAAGCAAGTTTTTGTCTACGACCGCCCGGTCCCCGGTGGGCGCAGTGCCAAAACAGAGTATAAAACCCTCACCACTGGGGAAAAACTCTCTCTCCTGGAATGTCGTCTGATTACCGGCCGTACCCATCAGATTCGTGCCCAGCTTGCCCATGTGGGGCATCCTCTTCTGGGGGATGGGAAATATGGCAAGGAGCAGGATAACAAACCCTATCATCGTAGTTATCAGGCTCTATACTCCTACAAAATCAAATTTAATTTTTCCACGGACGCAGGACCCCTGTCCTATCTGCGTGGTAGAGAATTTTCCGTCTCTGATGTAGATTTTGTAGCGGAATATTTCCCTGATTTTTTCCTTTGATTCTGCTTTTTCGGCTGCACAAAAGCCTTTACCTTCTCTTTCGCTGATAATAGCAGAATTTCTGTTGACTTTTCTCGCCGGCTTGTTTATAGTGTAAGCCGCTATCTCTTTATATGTCACACATTTATATGCACTACTATACTATTCATGTCATTTGAAAGAAACGGGGGAGGATAAATGTCCAAGGAGCTTATCCGCTTGACGGATTGCGTCATGCAATTTGACGATGACGTCATACTTGACCACCTGAATCTGTACATCAACGATCAGGAATTTCTTACACTGCTCGGCCCCAGTGGCTGCGGCAAAACAACCACACTGCGCATTATTGGTGGCTTTCAGGAGCCCACATCCGGCACAGTTTCCTTTGATGGAAAAGTCATCAATGGGGTGCCACCTCATCAGCGTAGGATTAATACGGTATTTCAGCGCTATGCCCTGTTCCCCCACCTGGATGTCTACGAAAATGTTGCCTTTGGTCTCCGCCTTAGAAAAACCTTTTCGGAAGAGGAAATTGCCGAGCGGGTAACCGAAATGTTGGAGCTTGTCAGCCTTCGTGGTTTTGACTCCCGCAAGGTGACCTCTCTCTCTGGTGGACAGCAGCAACGTGTTGCCATTGCCCGTGCCCTTGTGAATCGCCCACAGGTCCTCCTCCTGGATGAACCTTTGGGCGCTTTGGACTTGCGTCTGCGCAAGGACATGCAGAATGAACTCAAGCGCATTCAGCAACAGCTGGGCATTACATTTATCTACGTGACCCATGACCAGGAAGAAGCCCTGGCCATGAGTGACACAGTGGTCGTTATGGATCAGGGTCGAATTCAGCAGATTGGCACACCGGAAGACATTTATAATGAACCCAAGAACGCCTTCGTGGCCGACTTTATCGGGGAATCGAACATTCTGGACGGCGTGATGATTGAAGACTTCAAGGTAGAGTTCTTTGGCCGCAAGTTCCAGTGTGTGGACAGTGGTTTTTCTCCCCGGGAGTCGGTTGACGTGGTCATCCGTCCAGAGGACATTGACATTGTGGACCCCTCTGTGGGGCACCTCTCCGGCACGGTCACCTCGGTCACGTTTAAGGGCGTACATTACGATATTATTGTAGACTTCAAGGGCTTTAAATGGCTGATTCAAACCACGGACTTTCAGCCGGTGGATGCCAAGATTGGCATTCGCCTAAACCCAGAAGACATTCATATTATGAAAAAG
>JBHAQX010000010.1:0-5584 GCA_041830595.1 Evtepia sp. | reverse complement strand
GAAATCTTGGATGAAGAGGGAGCTGTTTTTCTGTAGAGGGTGTTTCTTTCGAAGCTTACAATAAAAAAGGAAAAGACCCAAGATACAATCTCCTGTATCTTGGGTCTTTTTTGGGGTTATCGATTAAGGTGGCATAACAATTCACGGGGATTCAAAGCAACTGAGACCTTCTACATACTCGAAACGCTTCACCAACTTCCCATTGTGGGAAATCCATTCGGTGAACATGGAAAGCGGACGCACCCAGACAGCGCCCTCTCCATACAGTGCTTTGTAAATCACCATGGGTTCTAAGGTTTCACTATGTGTTGCAAGGCCAATGACCTCATAAGGATTGCCTTTATAGTGTCGGTACACGCCGAGGGGGAGTGTGCGCATCGCCGTCTCCTTTCTGCTAGAGGGCAAGAGGGGGGAGCTTGACCGATATGTTGGGATAGGAACAAAATGGCTTAGTATTCAAATTGCCCTTCAAAGACCAAAACTGCGTCCCCGGTTAGGGTAACGCCCTCGTCGCTATAGTTGACAATGAGATCGCCACCCTTTACTTTGACCACCACATCAATGTTCTTTTTAAGCAAAAAGTTCTCGGTGGCAGCAATGACTGCGGCGCAGGCACCGGTGCCGCAGGCCACCGTTTCCCCATTGCCCCGCTCAAAGACACGCATGCGTAAGGTGTTTCCGTTGAGTACCCGTACAAACTCTGTGTTAATCCGCTCAGGGAAGTAGGAGGCGTGCTCGAATTGAGGACCAAGTGTCTCGAGGTCTAGGTCTGCCAGCTTGTCGGTAAACACCACGCAGTGGGGATTGCCAATGGAGACACAGCTAATGGGCCATAGTGTATTGCCAATCTCCACAGGTCGGTTAAGAATACTTTCTCCATCCAGGGTTGTGGGCAAACTGGAGGGGCGCAAATCCGCCTTGCCCATGTGAACACTGACGGTGCTCACTTTTCCATTCTGTAAGTAGAGCTTAAGCTGTTTGATCCCGGCTGCCGTTTCAATAGAGAGTTCTTCTTTTGGAACGATATCCTTGTCGTAGAGATACTTGCCCACACAGCGAATGCTGTTGCCTGCCATGGTTCCCTCGCTGCCATCTTGGTTAAAGATGCGCATTTTTGCGTCGGCAATCTGCGAGTGTTCGATGAGAACAATGCCGTCGGCGCCAATGCCATAATGCCGGTGGCACAGGCTAATGCAGAGAGATTGGGGAGCCCGAATTTGCCCATCCCGGTTGTCCAGAAAGATGTAATCATTTCCAGTCCCCTGCATTTTGGCAAAGGGAATACTCTCTCGTTGCTTGCGCATGCGATTGAGGTTGACCAGTTCGGTATTCCAGAAGTTGTAGCGGCCTAGAAGCATATCGGCCATGGCATTTGCCGTATCCAGAGAGGTGAGGCAGGGGATGGAGTGGCGCACGGCCTGGCGATGAAGATGGATGTAGGCATCGATGGTGTCATCAAAAAGAGCGCCTGTGTAGATGATCAAACCGATTTTTCCATCGGCCATGAGGTCGTAAGCCTTAGAATTTGGTGTGATCTCCTCAATTTCGGTGACAGGGGTATCCAAGCTGCGAATAATCTGGGCCGTGTCGCCTGTGGCGTACAGGGGAATCTTCAGATCGCCCAGCTTTTTCGCCAGCCCCAAGACCTCGGGCAGCTGGTGATTCTCTACACTCAGGAGCACCCCATTGATGAATTTTCGGCCATACCCAGCCGCAGCAAAGCCTTTGAATACGGCCTCGGGCAACGTGCGGCCAATGCCCAACACCTCACCGGTGGATTTCATCTCAGGGCCCAACAGGGAGTTCGCGTCCGTAATCTTTTCAAAGGAAAAGACCGGCACTTTGACGGTGTGGTAGGGAGGGATGGGCCAAAGGCCACTGGGATAGCCCAGACTCTCTAAGGTTGCGCCCATCATCACCTGGGTGGCAAGGTCTACCATGGGAATGCACGTGACTTTGCTCAGATAGGGAATGGTGCGAGAGGCTCTGGGATTTACCTCAATGACATAGAGCTCTCCCTGGTAGAGAAGGTATTGGATGTTGAGAAGCCCACGGGTGCCCAGTGCAAGGGCCAGTTTTTTGGAGGAGTCCACCAGGACGTCCCTCATCTTGTCACTCAGGTTGTAGGGAGGATAGACGGCAATGGAGTCCCCGCTGTGTACACCGGCCCGCTCAATGTGTTCCATAATGCCAGGGAGGAGCACATCCTTTCCGTCGGAAATGACGTCCACCTCCAGCTCGGTGCCGGGCATGTATTTATCCACCAGCACTCCATTATCCTGCTTTTCTGCTAGGATATAGGTCATATAGCGCTCCACATCGGTGTAGCTGTGGGCAATGACCATATTTTGACCACCAATGACATAGGAGGGGCGCAAAAGCACAGGGTAACCAAGATCCGTTGCCGCCTCTAGGGCCTGAGAAGTGCTGTAAACCATATGTCCTTTCGGCCTCTTGATTCCCAAAGATTCCAAGAGGGAATCAAAGCGGCCTCGGTCTTCGGCAAGGTCAATCCCATCCGCACTGGTGCCTAGAATGGGAATTCCTTTTTCATCGAGAAATTTTGTGAGTTTAATTGCCGTCTGTCCACCAAAAGCCACAACCACGCCGATGGGTTGTTCTACGGCAATCACGCCCATGACATCTTCAGGAGTGAGAGGCTCAAAGTAGAGCCGATCGGCGGTATCATAATCTGTGGAGACGGTTTCTGGGTTGTTGTTCATCATGGCCACTTCATAGCCCAGGGCCTGGAGAGATTGGACGCAGTGGACACAGCTGTAGTCAAATTCAATCCCCTGACCAATGCGGATGGGGCCAGAACCCAGAACCAAGACGGTAGGGCGGCCGCTGCGGGGGAACTGGCGTGCATCACAATGGGCATCGTAGCTGGCATAGAAATAGGGGGTGAGGGCCTCAAATTCTCCTGAGCAGGTGTCCACCATTTTGTAGCTGGGCAGCAGCTCTTCCGGGATAGGATGTTTTGTGAGCTTAGCCAGGGTTTGATCGAGATAGCCATATGCCTTGCCCTGTCTGTAAAGGGCGGTATCCAAAGGCTTCTCTGCCAGCAAGGATTCAAAGTCTACCAGATTTTTTATTTTGGAGAGGAACCAGGGGTCAACCCGGGTGATCTCGTGAATGCGGGCAATGGAATAGCCGGCCTTGAGGGCGTCAAAGATGGCAAAGAGACGCAGGTCGTCCATCGCTTCCAGCCGCTGGTCCATGGTTAGGTCTCGATCCTCTTGGCGGGAAAGGGAATCCAGACCAATTTCCGCGCCACGTACGGCCTTCATCAGCCCGGCTTCAAAGGTTTGGGCAATGGCCATTACTTCTCCCGTGGCCTTCATTTGAGAGCCCAGTTTGCGGCTGGCCTTGTGGAATTTATCAAAGGGGAAGCGGGGCAGCTTCACCACGATGTAATCGATAACAGGTTCCAAACAGGCAGTGTTTTTTCCTGTAATATCATTTTGGATTTCATCCAAGGTATAGCCAAGGGCAATTTTGGTGGCGACCTTGGCAATGGGATAGCCTGTGGCCTTGCTGGCCAGGGCCGAGGAGCGGGATACCCGGGGATTGACCTCAATCACCGCATAGTCAAAGCTGTGGGGGTCCAGGGCAAACTGGCAGTTGCACCCGCCCTCAATGCCCAGCTCCTCAATGATGGTGAGGGCGGCGTTGCGCAGCATTTGAAACTCCCGATTTCCCAGGGTAAGGGCCGGGGCAACCACAATGCTATCCCCGGTGTGAATGCCCACTGGATCAAAGTTTTCCATGCTGCAAATGGTGATGGCGTTTCCAGCCCCATCCCGCATCACTTCAAATTCAATCTCTTTCCAGCCAAAGATATAGCGCTCAATCAGCACCTGTCTAATGGGGGAATAGTCCAGTCCCACGGCAGCAATGCGTGCAAGCTCCTGTGCATCATAGGCCACACCACCGCCGCCCCCGCCCATGGTAAAGGCTGGGCGTACAATTACAGGGTAGCCAATGGCATTGGCAATGGTCAGGCAGGCCTCTGCGGAAGTTGCAGTGTCCGAGGGGATGGTAGGCTGCCCGATGTTTGCCATGGCATCCTTAAACAGCTGGCGATCTTCCGCCTTGTCAATGGCCTCGGCATTGGTGCCGATGAGGCGGACATTGTTCTGGGCCAAAAAGCCCTCATGGGTTAGCTCCATGGCAATGGTCAGCCCTGTCTGTCCACCAAGTCCGGCCAGGAGACTATCTGGTTTTTCTTCTAAAATAATGCGCTTGATGGTCTGGGTGTTTAATGGCTCCAAATAGATGCTGTCGGCCATATTGTTGTCGGTCATAATGGTAGCGGGGTTTGAGTTGACTAAAACGGTTTCAATGCCCTCTGCCTTGAGCACACGGCAGGCCTGGGTGCCGGCATAGTCAAACTCGGCGGCCTGTCCAATGACAATGGGGCCGGAGCCAATGACAAGGGTTTTTTGAATGCGGTTGTCTCTAGGCATGACTATGTCCCTCCATCATGGCAATAAAGTCCTTTACAATACCGGCTGTGTTGGCAGAGCCCCTCATGTCAGGAAGATACTGCAGGGAGAGGGCTTTGAGAGAAGGGTAGGCAATGCCTTCACAGCTTCCATCGTTCACATTCACAAAGCGCACCGAACCGGGGGTGCCGCTAAGGCTTTCACTGTCCACTTCATAATCATGGTTTTGGCTGGTAATAGAAATGGAACCACTTTGAAGGTCTTTCACAGGCTGATTCCCACCGTGGTGACCTAGGGGAAGCTTTTTGACCTTTCCACCTACCGCCAGGGCCAACATCTGGTGCCCAAGGCCAAGACCAAAAAGAGGGATTTTGCCTAACAGGTCACGAATCTCCTGGATGCAAAGGGGGTTGTCTATGGGACGACCCGGACCGTTTGACAGAATCACCCCATCCACCTGTGGCGAGAGTATGGTCTGGGCCTTTGTATCGTAGGGAAAGACCGATACCTTAAAACCCAGGGACAATAGACCTTGTAGCAGGCTATTCTTCACCCCATAATCCAAAAGGGCCACATGGTGGCTTATGGTGCCCTCTGGCAGAAGAGTGTAGGATTCCTTGCTACTGACCGTCTCCAGAGCAGGCAGGGTGGGGTTTGAAAAAGAGAGAAGAACGACGGCAGGATTCTCTGTGGTGACAATGGCCTGCATGGTGCCCTTATCTCGAATGAGCTGGGTCAAATGTCTTGTGTCAATGCCTGCAATGGCAACCACATTTTGCTCCTTTAAAAATGACGCCACATTTATGTCACAGCGGAAGTTGGAAGGGCTTTTGCAATACTCCCGTACAACAACGGCGGAAAGATGACAGGCCTTGCTCTCTCTGTCGGCAAGGCAAATTCCATAGTTTGCCAGTTGAGGGAAGGTGAACAACACAACTTGCCCCCCGTAATTGGGGTCGGTTAACTGTTCTGTGCAGCCGGTCATTTGGGTGGTAAAAACCAGCTCCCCGGCTTTCGTGCCTTTGGCACCAAAACTCTTTCCTTCAAAGATGCTGCCATCTTCCAAAATCAAATATGCTTTCTCCATGAACATCCCTCGCGATATGATTATTTATTTAAAGATTACCTTTTTAATT
>JBHAQX010000009.1:0-4672 GCA_041830595.1 Evtepia sp. | reverse complement strand
TGCCTGAATTTTTGAACAGCATACTGAGCGCTGATATGCTCAAGGTGTTGCCGACCATTCCAAAGGAACTGTACGAAACCCTATACTCCACAATATTGTCGACCCTTGCAGCCTATGCTGTGGGCCTGCCCCTTGGCATTTTACTGGCAACGGGGGGGAAAGATGGGATATTGCGAATGCCCGCCCCGGTTTCTGGGGTGCTAAATATTATCACAAATTTGTTTCGTTCTATCCCCTTCCTGATCCTGATGATCATGGTACTCCCTTTGTCAAAAATCATTGTGGGAACAAGCATTGGTACCAAGGCCTCCATTGTACCTCTCGTGATTGCGGCCACGCCCTTTGTGGCCCGTATGGTGGAGAGCAGCCTGCGAGAAGTAGACAAGGGTGTGATTGAGGCGGCTCAGGCCATGGGTTGTTCCCCTGGGCAGATTATATATAAGGTAATGCTTCCGGAGAGTAAGCCCTCTCTCATCTCCGGTGCAACCATTGCTCTGACCACCATTTTAGGCTATGGAGCTATGGCAGCCATCATCGGCGGCGGTGGTCTGGGTAAAGTGGCCATCAACTATGGCTACTATCGCTATCAGACAGATGTGCTGTTTTTTGCCGTGCTTCTGCTGATTTTACTGGTTCAAATCTTCCAGTCACTGGGCAGCTTTTTGACTGTGAGGTTCGATAAAAGAATAACAACAACAAACAAAAAGAAAAGGAGCACCAAACAATGAAGAAATTACTTGCACTCGCCCTAGGCGCAACTCTGTGCCTGGCCCTGTTGGCCGGCTGCGGCAAGCCCGCAACCCCCGCAGAGCCTGAGACCCCCGATGAAGGCGGCGCGACTGCTGCCGACATAACGGTCAAGGTAGCCGCCACCCCCGCCCCCCACGCTGAAATCCTGGAAGTAGCCAAGGAAGTTCTGGCCGAAGAGGGTATTACCCTGGAGATCATTGAATACAATGATTATATCCAGCCCAACACAGTGACCGAAGATGGCCAGGTAGACGCTAACTTTTTCCAGCACATGGCATATCTGAACGACTTTAACGCAAAGAATGGAACCCACCTGGTGAGCGTAGCCGAAATTCACTACGAGCCCTATGGCCTCTATGCAGGCAAGGTTGCCAGCATTGAGGAACTGCAGGAGGGCGCTACCATTGCGGTGCCTAACGACCCTTCCAATGAAGCACGTGCCCTGCTTCTCCTGGAGGAAGTTGGCCTGATCAAGCTGACAGAGGGGATTGGCCTGGAGGCCACTAAGCTGGACATTATTGAAAACAAACTGAAGCTGGACATCCAAGAGATTGAAGCTGCTCAGCTGCCCCGCTCCCTAGACTCTGTGGATATGGCTGTCATCAACGGCAACTATGCCATTGAGGCTGGCCTGAATGTTGCCACTGACGCAGTTGCCATCGAAGATGCAGAGGGCGAAAACACCAAGAATTTCTACGCCAACGTTCTGGTTGTCAAGGAAGGCAACGAAGAGAATGCAGGAATTGTGGCCCTGGTAAAGGCCCTGCAGTCCGACAAAGTGCGTGACTTTATTGAGACCACCTACAAGGGCGCCGTTGTCCCTCTCTTCTGATTGAAAAAGAAAGATATGTAAAGCGAATTGGCCTTACACAAAAAATGCAAAAAACAGCTGCACTCCAGAGGGAGTGCAGCTGTTTTTCTGTTTTAAGAGTCCCCGCCTCGGCCGTGCCAGCCCGATTAAAACCTGCACGTAATGGCAGGTGGGTTGCCTCCGCATCACTTCATTGCTTCCAACATCCGGGCCATGGCACCGGGAGGCCTGCAATCCATGAGGCGAGTGAGCGTCCCGTTTCGTAAATGTGGGTTTAAAAGGGCCAGGTCACGCACCGCGCAGGGAACAAGTCTGTACTATTCTTCGTCTTCCTCTGCAAAGAGGGTTTCCATAAACTGCTGGTAGACCGCTTCCAGCTCGTTGTCGTCATCTAAGGTGGCGAGAATTTCCTCTCCTGCCTCTTCAATGACCTTGAGGATAATTAGTCCCATTTCCTCCTCGTCCATTTCCTCCCCCTCTTGCTCGGCAGGGAAGAAGGCTAGGTAGGTTCCATCATTCCAAGTAATGGTATCTAGGTGTTCCAATTCAATCTCATTGCCATCCTCATCGGTGACCGTGATGAAATCAGATCCGTAATGTTCATCCATTGTAAGCGCTCCTTTTTCCGTTGCTATCCTATCTATTTACATTCTACCCTTACCCCCTAAAAAATGCAATAGGAAGGTGTAAAAAAACTTTGCGCTGGAGGAGGATCTGAGCTTTGAAAATCTTACGATTTACAAATGGCGAAGCTGTGGTATAATATTATGTATGCGTCATTAGGTGCAAAGGGAGCGAGATCGGGATTGATTTCTGAGATTGGCAATGGGTTTAGTCCCCCGTGTACCTAAGCATTCGGAGGTGTCATTTTGGCAAACAGACAAGAAACTAGAGTAAAGAAACGCCCAAAGAAAAAAGGTCCTCACCCTGTCCTTAAGGTGATCGGCACGTTCTTTCTCGTTGGGCTGATTACTTGTGCTATGCTGGCCTGCATGGCCGTAATGTATATTAAAGTGGTAATCATGCCCAACGTAGGCTTGGAGTTGGGTAATTTTGACATGAATTTAACCAGCACCATTTATTACACGGATCAGAGTGGCAACAATAAGGTGCTGCGCACCCTTCACGGGTCCGAAAATCGCATTTGGGTGGCATATAAGGATATTCCGGAAAACCTGATCAATGCCACCGTTGCCATTGAAGACAAGCGCTTTTACCAGCACAATGGTGTGGACTGGATTCGTACGGCCTATGGTGTGATGAGTATGTTTACCGGCAGGGATATTCAGGGTGGTTCTACGTTGACACAGCAGCTCATTAAGAACTTAACCGAAGAAGACCAGGTTACCGTGAAACGAAAAATCAAGGAGATCTTTCGGGCCATCGAGTTTGAGAATAAATATTCCAAGAAAGATATTTTGGAGTGGTACCTCAACTACATTTACTTGGGAGAGAATTGCAATGGTGTGTACACGGCGGCGTACACTTACTTTGGTAAGGATGTATCGGAGCTGAGCCTTGCAGAGTGTGCCAGCCTCATCGGCATTACCAATAACCCCTCGCTGTATAACCCTTACCGGAATGCGGAGGGGAATAAAAACAGGCAGACAACGATTTTGTATGCTATGGCCGATCAGGGCTATATCACAGAAGAAGAGCGAGATGCGGCTGTTGCAGAAGAGCTTCAGTTCGTTCGTGGAGAGGGCGAGTCGAGAGAGTTTGAGCCCTATAGCTGGTACGTAGATGCTGTGATTGATCAAGTCATCAACGATCTTATGGCGAAGGACTATTCGGCAAAAAGCGCAGCAGACTTGGTCTACGCCGGTGGACTTGAGATTTACAGTTGCTACAATGATGAAGTTCAAAGGTCCGTGGACTCTGTCTATCAGGACATGAGCAACTTAAACTACAGATCCTCTCTGGATCAGCCCTTGCAGTCTGCCATTACCGTTGTGAACAACAAAACCGGGCAGGTTGTGGCCCTTGCTGGTGGCATGGGAGAGAAGACCGAGAGCCGCAGCTTTAACCGGGCAACATCGGGGACGCGGCAGCCAGGATCTTCTATCAAACCACTTTCCGTGTATGCGCCAGCCATTGAGATGGGGGAGATTACACCCAATAGCATTCAGTATGATAAGCCCAACAGTGAGGGCTGGCCTAAAAACTCCTATAATTCCTACAAGGGTGCCATATCTGTGATGGAGGCGGTACGGATATCCTCCAACTGTGTGGCGGTTAATGTGTTGCAGAATATCGTAACCGAACAGAAAAGCCTTCAATTTATGAGAGATGTATTCCATATCGAACTAGTTGAGTCTAGAACCCAAAATGGCAGAGTGGTGACGGATGAGACCGTTGCAGCCCTGGCTCTTGGTGGACTTACGGATGGTGTGACCACCTATGAGATGGCATCTGCCTACTCGGTATTTCCCCGTAACGGCACCTACATTGAACCGGTTCTCTACACCCGTGTAGTGAACAGCGAAGGGGTTGAGATTTTAAACAACAGCCCAGAGGAGACCCGGGTGCTCCAGGAAAAAACGGCAGTTTACATCACAAAGATGCTGAAAAAAGTTGTGGATAGCGGCACGGGCAAATTGGCAAAGTTTAATGGACAGGTAATGGCTGGTAAAACCGGAACCACAGACTCCCGTAAGGATCTATGGTTTGTGGGCTATACGCCCTACTACACCGCCGCTGTTTGGACAGGCTTTGATATCAGCGAGCGGATTCCACCCAGTGCCAACAATCCCTCTGTGGTCCTATGGAAAAAGGTAATGTCGGCGATTCACAAAGGCTATACGGACATTGACTTTGCAGCGCCCACCGGCATGATTACCCTGAAGGTGTGTACCGCCTCTGGTCGACTGCCCAATTCCTATTGTCCCAGCACAGAGGAACAGTCCTTCACGCCAGGGGAAGAGCCAACCCAGAACTGTGGCATCCATGGGCCGGCGAAACCAAGGCCTCCGGCCTTTGATCCTGGGGATGAGGCAACCTGGCCAACGGATGATCCCAACTTTAAAATTGACGATCCTACCACTTGGCCCGGCTATGTGCCGCCCACGACACCGGCTCCTTCGAATCCGACACCGATAGAGCCGACCCCTG
>JBHAQX010000008.1:0-11032 GCA_041830595.1 Evtepia sp. | reverse complement strand
GTTAGAGGAAGAAGAGCCAACGAGCGTGACGGCAGCAGAGTTGAAGCAGGAAAAGACGTATCGCAATTTGGGATGGGATATGGATACAGTGTGGGTGATTCCAACATGTAGCCAGTATAAACTGCCTATTTTGCGTGGGGCCAACAAAACGCTGCAGCAAGCGCAGACAATGAATATAGACTGAGGGGGGGACGTTCCTCACATGAAAAAGAGAATCCTGATTTCTTTTTGTATCACTATGCTTCTGGGTTTAGTCTCATGCGCGAGTTCAAGGGAATTGGACAAAGAGACGGAGAAACCAAGTTTTTTGGATGAAATAGGGATAAGTTATCAAACACTGCTAAGTGGGCATCCAGATGCTGAGATTGAGGAAAGAATGCTTCCGGATGCAGCTGCAGTCTGCCTTGCGGATCCTGCACTCGATTACGCATATTATTTATATCCGACGCAGTCTATTCCATTTCAACATTTAGAGGAAAGAATAAAAAATGAACTCGTTTGCGCTGGATTTGCGACAACGGTTGGAACACTGTTTCCGAATGTTGATGATTCTATGGCAACGGATGATTTCTTTTCTGCTATCGGAGTTTCTGAATACCACTGCGTGAGTGAAATTGGGCCTGCAATGGGTTGGATTACGTTTCAATACCATGGACTAAACGTTTACTTAGATGCAACGGTCGATAGTGTGACCCAAAATGAGGAGTACGTCGGGGTACAAATAATTAAGTGCAATTATCCCATTGTCATTTACGATTCAATATTAGAAAGCCAAAATTATGATTTGAGTGAAGAGGGGGAACAACTCTATGAGGGTAGTCTAGAGTATTGGGCATATGATGATGAATTTGCTTTTACGATGCCAAGCGGATTGGATGGAGAAACGAAGTGGTATGTCGGGTTGGGGGAGGCGTACGATTTTGATTTAGGTGTGCCGTATGACTTAACTGACGTAATTACGCAACCAGCCGAGGATTTGGTAGCACTTTCGTGGTCTGACGTTGTATATAGGTACTATGATGGACTAAAAGTGGTCACACTCACTGGATTTTATGGCAATCAGGCACATGGATTTATAGCAAATCAGTACATTGCAACAAGTCAGCCAGACTGTAAAACGAATCGGGGCATTTCCGTTGGAAATTCCATAGCCGATCTCTTAGAGGCATATCCTGAAGTTGTGGAACAGACGGATTATGTTTTTGAGAGTGAAATGACGGCTGACGTTGCAGTTCATAACCGCTGTTTTGTGTTTGCCCCGCAAGGAACAAACCGATCGATTCTGTTTCTTCTCAAAGAGGATACCATTGTGCAAATTGATATGGCGGATGGGCTTGATGGTCAAATTTTTTCACCTGCAATTTGGTGGCCGAAATAAGGAAAGGATATATTTCGTTCCAGTGTTCGGACATTGTTCCATGAAATAATGATGAATGAAGGAGAGATATCATGAAACGAAAACAACTTACCAGGACATTAGCGGTGCTTTTTTTGTTCGGCATGTTTGTCACATCCGCTTTTGCCGCACAATCGATTGCTTTTTCAGATGATAACGCAATTGCACATAAAGAAGCCGTATACGGCTGTGTGGAACTTGGAATCATCAAGGGACACAGCGACGGCAGCTTTGATCCTGCCGCCGATGTTACCCGTGCGGAAATGGCAAAGATGATTGCCGTGACCCAGAGCGGTGGCAGAGAACCCTATGTGTTTGGACTCAAGGCGCCGTCTTACAATGACACCAAAAACCACTGGGCAAAGGACAGTATTTTGTTTTGTAGCAGTACTGGAATTGTCTCGGGGATGGGAGATGGCTCTTTTGCGCTGGATCAAGAGGTTACTGCACTTCAGGCGGCCAAAATGCTTTTGGTGACACTGGGCTATGACGCGGAAATTGAAAGCTTTACTGGCACAGACTGGGCTGAGAAGATCGATGCAAGAGCGATTGAGAACGGCCTGTATGTAAATCTTTCTGAAGCGCTGCAAAAAGACGCACCCCTCTCCCGCGACAGTGCGGCGCAAATGATTTGGAATGCGCTGGGGCAGAAAACCATTATGTATGAGAATGGAAAAGAGCCTGTACAGACACAAAAAACACTAAAAGAGAAGCATTTCACCGCCTACACATATCAAATCGGGGAGACATACAAGACGAATGATTTTGCGTTAACCGTACAATCAGCTAAAACTGTCAGCGAATATGCCGGCAAAACAGCGCCGGAAGGACAAACCTATGCTGTCATCCGTGTTCATATTGAGAATATTCGAGGGAAGAATATTGTGACTGGCGCTGTGGACTTTGAGCTGCTTTTGGGTGACACGATCATTGAAGCGGAAGAACCCTGGGCTGATTCCATGCTCTATATGGTAGGAATTATGAATCCTTTTGGCTCGTACAAGGAACGTACTGCTGATATTGTCTACACTGTGCCGAAAGGCACTACGCAGGCAAATCTATCTCATTATTTGTCCGATGAACACCACCATAATCTTGACACCTATATCGTCACTTGCCCTTTCAAATAAGCGACTCTACAAATTGAAGTGAACGAGATTGGTTGAATGTAATTTGGGACTATCATCCGGAAAATAAATATAATGAAAAAGTGGCAGGGTATTTAGACAGCATAGAAGAGCTGTTAAAGTAGAAAAGGGAGGAATTGGTCATTAGGTAAGCAAACTCCGACCAAGTGGTGGAAACGGCTTGTCCTCGGCATACTGTGTGTTGCTGTGGTGGCTCGGATTATCTCGGATTATTTGATGGGAATGCCAAGAACACATCCAAGAAGATGTTGTGACATTGTTTGACGCAATTGCAGTAGTGAACGAATGAGTCGGTTAGCAAAAACCTAAAGAGAACTTTTTTGTTATAGTAATCTGCAGGTAAAGGGAACTCTTTCGTTTTTCTAGAAAACAAAGAATGGGTTATGCCGAGAAAACAAGAGATACTTTGCGATGCATCACATCTATTCACGATTGGGGGGTCAACCAGAGCGACCCTATGATCAAGGTATGGCTTATTCAGAAGATGTTTATGTGGATCATTTTATAAGGTATGCTTGGACACTAACTGGGTGTGAAAATATGGTGGAGGCCAGTGACAGTGCTTTATGCCATTTGGACCCAGAAGAAATTGACCCGTACAACCCAAAGTCTCCCATACATTCGGAGCTACCTGCGATAAAGAATGCGTAGGGCTGAGGTAAGTAGTATGGTTTGGCGATCCTCCCCAAAAACTGGAACAAAAAAATGAGCTGAAACTTTTGTCTCAGCTCATTTTTTATCATCCGTATCTTGTGAACAATGGGAAAGTAGGGGTGGAATTAGCTGACTTGACCAACATTCTGGTTCTCAAGGCGATTGGTGGAATCCACATCGCTACCTGCATTGAACTGATCCCACAGGAAGTCGATGGACAGCTTTACAGTTTTGTTCTGGCTTGCAGCATCGTCGTTATTCGCCATAACTTCGGTAGAACCGGTGGTGTAAACGCCCTCGGCATCGGGATCCATTGCAACGCCAATGTAGAGATCCATACGATTCTCGCTGGGGGTGCAGTACAGATTGGAGTCAGCTGCTTCCAGCTTCTCAGTCACATCAGCCAGGGCAGAGAAGCGAACAAAGTCAACGCCGCCAAGGGTAAAGTACTGGTCTGGAGCAAGGCCAAGCTCTTCTGCCAAGCCAAAGATCTTAAAGCCGTCTTCGCCAGGAGTGCTGTACTCACGGTCGATCAAGATAGCAACACCAAGCATATTTCTGGTGGCATTATTGGCACCAGTTACATCAAAGTCAATCGCACTCAGCTTTGCAGCGATTGAGCCAACGTTCAGAATGTCTGTACGGAATGCCTGGGCATAACCAGGATACATCTGGTTGATTGTGAGCTCAATTTTGTCACTTCCGTTGGTGTTGCCGGGGTTGTAAGGGCCAACGGTTGCGGTAATGGCAGATGCATCGACTAGCTTTGCATCAAAGGTAACATCGTTGTACTTGTCTGCACGGTCATAGTAGTTTGCAATGCTATTTCCGCCTGCAATTGCATTGTAGTCGCTTGCGCCTCTTGCAAAGAAGTCAGCGCTGACAAACCCGGTGTCAATGCCATCAATGATGCTCCAATTGTCAGCTTGTCTTTCATTGCCGTACTGGGCATACAGACCCAGGTCTGCAAAGGTTACATCCAGGTCGCCGGTGCTTGCGTTTGTGGTCACGTTCAGGGTGTCGGTCCAGTAGGCGTATCCAGTTCCCATTAGGATCATGGCCAGAGCAACTACTGTACATACGATAGACTTTCTACTCATAATAATCTCTCCTTAAATATTTTTGTTTTTTGCGTTTCCTAGGATGATTCAAGTATATCGTATATAAAGTAAAGTGTAATGCCACTGGGGTATGCTTTTTGATACACGAAAGAAGGAGTGTATCTGCTGCCTTTGGGTACCCAGACATACCACTCAAGGAGTAGATGGCGGCTTCATTGTAAATTGATAGTATTCGCCCCGGTCCTCTACGTAAAAGATTTGCTCTCCAGTGTCCTCTTCCGCCCTGTTTTCATAGTAAATCGGACGCTGCAGCTCATCTGCAATGCGCAGGAGGCCTTCCATATCCATAACACGGTGACTGTTGTGTTTTCCCATCTCCGGCAGTGTTTGCAAACAAACCATGCGGCTTCCATATTTTCGCATTAGATTGCTTCGTGTACGCTGAAATTGTTCCTCTTCTGTTTCCGGTCTGGTGAGGAAAATAAGAGCGAATAGCCCTGTCACAGAAAGAACTGCAAGGACAAGCTTTGGCAGTAGATTTGTTCCGGGTGCTACGGCAGGGCCTGTCTTGCTTTCTTGGATGGAATCCGAGATCTTCACAACTTCGGGTTTTTCAATGGAAAACAAGGATTCGCTCACTGGAATCGTCATGCTATAAGAAAAGGGAGCCTCTTTTTCTCCAAATTCTGTGCTGACTCGAAAGATGCCCTCAAAGAGAATGCGCAGTTCCTGGCCAGGTCTCCCCCCAAGAATTGCCTCGGCATGGTTCTTGAACTCTTGATAGGTTTTGAGGTCAATGTCCACCTGGTCCAAGATTTCTGCCGTCATTCCACTGCCCTGCGTTGCACCTTCCCGCAGAGGGAACTGCCGCACATAGATAGTCTTGCGATTTTCGGCGGATCCTTGGTAGGCGGTCATCTCTGCTTTTATTGTGTATTCGCCTGAGATCTCTCCAGTGGAACTGCCCTGAAACTCTGCATTGGCCAAAATGCTTATATGGTCCACTAGGCTTGCCGCATAAACCATACCTTCTCCTAAGGTTCGCTCTAAAAAGAGGTCGTTTTCTTTGAGCTGAACCTCATAGCTCAGACCTGCGCTTGCTTCGTAGGAATACAACACAACCATGCTTTCCTGAGGTTGGGGTGCTTTTTTCAAAAATAAAAGCAGGACGGACCCAATTAAAATCACAATACACAAAGCAAATAGGAGACAAAATTTGCTTGGGGCAATTGCCCGTTGCCCCTTATGGCTTCGGTGCAGCTTCTCCTGGATCTTCCTCATCTGCATCTTCCAACACTCCTTCTGGAATTGGCTCTGCGCTGTTTAGAATCAGAACCGGCATTCCAATTTTGGGGATGACTTGAATTATCTTGCCTCGCACATCATTGGGTAGTACCAGCTCTACATCAGCAGAGTCGTTGTTGTCTCCCTTGGTTCGAAAGGATATATTTTGGTTTTCATCAACGAGTATCTCCATAATTCGATGAGATATTCTGATGTTACCTCGCTGAAAAACAAGAATGTCTTCCGTCTTTAAGTCATACAGCTCCGCTTCCTGGGTTATTTTCTCGACCAGAATGATATCTCCAGGATCAATTAGTGGCTCCATACTTCCTGTCAGCACCACCGATGGATAAACGGGGAAGACCCCAACCACAAACCAGATCAGTGCAATTGAAGCCAACAAAAAGGCAGCAAAGCCCGGGGCCCCCTTGTCCCGGGTGATCTTCCTTCTGCGGCTTAGTTTCCCAAACTGCTCCCAGAGAAGAATAAGCAGCGCCGTTGGAATTAAGACACCCAAAGCTGCCCCTCCAATCCAGGGAAGGGAAGGCAGTACAGGGAAGATGTGTAAAACAACTTCGATTGTTCCGGTATAAAGAGCTCCGGCGAGGGCACCGCCAAAGTAAATTAAGAACAGAAGCAGAGTGGTTTCGGCAATTATGGGCAAGATATCCTGGGCACAAAAGACGAACCAGCCTCTGATCCCTGATAGATGGCCAATCTTTATGAAGTTAATCTTTAATAAAATAAGGCCAAGTCCAATTCCAGTCATATAAAGAAGTGGAAAGGTTGTCTTGTGAAACAGCGTATTCATCCCATATGCTAAGGCAAAGCAGCATGCAAAAATGGCGGGGAGAAGGTCAAACAAATTTGTTAAAATCCCCATCGGAGATAAATCATAGGGAGATTGCCCCATTTGGTTTAGAAATAGTCCAACTGCAAAATTGGATGCTAAAAAGACAGCTGCCCCCACAAGGCCATAGCCCCTCATGGCCCGTTGGTATCGATCCTTGACCGGTGGATGCACCTGTGGAAGCAGCCAAAATCCCCAGCACAAGAAAAGACTAAACAAGATATCATCTATTTTGATTATGCCGACATGCCATCCAAGGCTGGAAAATATCTGCATTTTTTTGATAAGGGCAAGGACAAAGTAGATTACAAGAACAAGTACCCCATAGAACCAAGGGCTCCTTGCCTTTTCTTGTGCCCGATTCATTCGGCCTCACTGCCTTCTGCCGAGGGTTCCGACGTAGCATTCTCATCTGCCGAAGTCGACTCACTTGGGCCGCTAGCATCGGACTCCGCAAGGACATCTTCGGTGTTGCTGCTGGGCTCTGCGGCTTCCTCATTTTGCTTTATAGCCGATGCGGATTCTACCTCAAGGCCTCCAACAACAGGTGAGCTCCTGGCCTCCACTTCCATCCCGGTCACCTCAATGGAAGCGGGATAGCCGAATACGGCCTCCACATCGGCCTTCATTTCAATTGTCCAATAGGCATAACACGGCACGATGACGACGAACAAAAGCACGGTGATGAAGAAAAAAACGCGTTTCTTTTTATTCTGCATGGCCATATCCCTCCCTTAGCTGTAACGCAGCTGTTGCTGCGGTTTTGCAATTGTCTTGTCCCACGTCTAGTGAATCTGCTCTAAATAAACGGGAACGTCCATCCTGTATGTGACTTGAATTTCACCATTGAGCCGGCCGGTGCCAGAGGAATCTCCCGAAGACAGAACCCTTTCCTGCAACGCAGTTGGCAGTTCACTGATCCCGATTGCTTGGGAATTTGCGGAAGCTTGGGCGGCTTCCTGGGGTGCAGGCCTCAGATATACGATGGAAAAATACGCTTCATTTTCCTCTATGACAGTTCTGTACACTTCAAAAGCGAGGGGGACACTCCACGCAGAGTAGTCCAGAGGCAAGGCATATCGTTCTTGCTCTACTGTAAAGGACGCACTTTGTGGCAAAGCTTCTAACCTCTCAGGCGAAGGCTTTTTAAAATCCGGCTCAACAAGCAGGGCCGTTTTCAATGCACTGTCCTCTTTGAAGGCAACGGGAGTTCGGATGGCAAGCATCTGCTCCTCATCTAGTAGGGTTGGCATACATACTGATTCGTGAAATACGATGGTAAGCGTTTGACCATCGGGGCTTAGCTGACAATCCGCGGCCACTTCTTCTCTATAGTTTCCCAGCTTATCCACAATTGCGACATAGACATCTCTGTGATCCCCATATTCTGCCGCAAAATCACCCGTGCCAATTTGGGTGGAAATGTGGAGACGATCACTCCACTCACCATAGACCGTACCCATCAAAAGCATGGAAACAGCAACGACCCCCAGTATTCCCCGCACTACTTTTCTCCTCATGACGGTCCCCTCCGGTCCTTGCGCAGACACAGGCCGGGCATGTGTTCCTGGCAATAGAAAATGGCGTCCACTCGATTTTCTAAATATAGCTTAGACAAAATGTTACTGATGTGCTTTTTTGTGGTTCCCTCTGTAATAAATAAAGTCTTACTAATTTGCGCATTGCTGTAGCCTTTCCCAATGAGCTGCAATACATCCAGCTCTCTCTGGGTAAGCAGGTGCAGGTTGTTCTTGCGTTCCGGCTGCCGAGACATGCCTTCCACCAGGGATGGGGAATAAAACTTTCCGCCACGCTCCAACACGCGAAGGCCATACAAGATATCATCGATGAACGCATCTTTGAGCACATATGCGTCAACATCTAGCTGTTTTGCCCGGTCAAAATCTCCTTGGCGGGTAGAAGACGTAATCACAAATTTTTTTACTGTGTCGGTCTTTTTATGCTCTTGCATCCAGCGAAGAAGATCAAACCCACTTTCCGCCCCCAAATGCAGATCGACAAGAACTAAGTCCACCGGATTTGACTCCATCAGGGAAATCGACTCCCGAACGGTTCCGGCTTCTAACACATCCGTGTTATCTTTGAAGGTGCGCAGGATAGCGCAAAGGCCGTGCCTTGCCAACGGATGATCGTCTAGTACTAAAACCATAAATATCCTCCTCTCATATGGGGATTCGTAAGCAAACCGATACCCCACAGTTCTGTTTGGATTTGATACTTAGTCTACCTTTTAATAAGTTCGCAATTCGATATAAATTTTTAAGACCCATGCCTAACGTATGGTTGTTCGTTGAAGTGAATCCGCTTCCGTTATCATCAATCTCTGCTAAGATGTCATTTTCTTTCCGCACAACGGATACCGAGATCTTTGTTGCATTCCCGTGCCTAACGGCATTGTTTACCGATTCACAAATCACGCGATACAAACCTGTTTTTTGATTGACATTCAGTTCGTTTACAGTTTCATTTAGAAAAACATCGATGGTTACATGGTACATTTTTTCAACTTCATTCAAGTACTTAAGCAGCCGCTTTGCAATGGTATCCTCTTCCAACTCCCAGCGCAGACCGAAAATAGCTTCCCGCAGTTCTTTCATCGTGGACTCTACAACGTTAGCAATGCTTTCGATTTGCTCTTCAAACAACTCTCTCGGCTCAACGGAGAAGTCACGTTTCAGCAGGTGCAGATTGCATCCGACGGCAAAGAGTTTTTGAATGATGGTGTCGTGAATTTCGTTGGCAATTCTGTTCTGCTCTTCATTGACAATGCAGATATCAGCAATGTCTTGCAGCTCCATTTTCTTCAGAATTGCAATGGCTAATTTGAGGTAGAACCTTGATTTTTCAAAGTTCTCTGGAGAATTTTCTTCCTTGGAGAGGGCCTGTTTTTTTAGGCAGAGTACACCAAGCACGGTTCCCATATCTTCCAAGAAAACTACGTCAAAGGGCTGATTCTCTTCAAGGGCTTTTGCTGCATCGGCCTGCTCACCTTGAAGGGCTAATACCTTAACCACCTCGCTCCGAATGTGTTCAACTTCTTCTTCCTGCAGATTCGCACTGCTGTCATTTAGGATTTCACCGTCAAAGCCGGTTCGTGCAAGAAAACATCCAGCAGGAGAAATGCTGCGGTGAAGCAGCTCCACCAACTCTTGCATACTCTGTTCTGGATTCGGGATGGCGAAGAGGTTCAGTGTGTCGTAGGTTTCAAACACATGCTGCAGCGCCTGTTCACTTTTTTGCATTTCCTCTTGTAGATGTTGATTTAGCTCTTCCAGCTCGTCTCTGCTGTCTTCCAGTTTTTTCATATAGATTGATAGGCTGTAAAGACCAACCAAAACAACAAAGCACCCAACTAATACATTAATGTTTGTCGTGCTAAGATAAAACCGGTCCCGTTGCATTGCCGTTCCTGCAATGGCACAGGCAATGCACCACAATGCAGCTAACAATGCAGCCAAGCGAAACTGGGACATGGCAACGGAGAGCATAAATACACTAAAAAAATACCACAAATATGGACTGGACAATCCACCACTCAGCACAATAAAAATACCGTAGGCGACCATTTCAAGGAGCATACCCAGCAAGATTATCTTGTTCTTGGGATATTCTTGTATATGACGATACAAGAAGGCACCAACCACACAGGCACAGAGCATTCCTACGACAATGGCATAGTGTGCTTTTGTACCATACATATGCCGCATTAAAAGGTAGGCCGATGTCGAAATGCCGATTGCAACAAACCGGCAAAGTAGACAAACCAAGAGAAAATGATGTCCCCGCTTCGGAAGCGTTGTCTTCATGGTAATCATCTGTCCTCTCCCAGTATTTCTTCTGATTATACAGCAAACACCTGGCACCTTAAAGTAGATGCCAGGTGTGAATCTAGGTGTGTTCGGGTGTGGAAACAGGTGTGTGCAGGGGGGGATAGGGGTGCTGGAGAGAAGGGAAATAGGTGGAGTTATCTCTTATGGGCTTTTTCTTCAAATTTGTCTCGATGGAGTCCCAGCTCTGTGCGGGTAGATATCTTCAGTTTTTTGAAGATATCTACCATGGCCCTTTTTACTGTGCTCTGGGCGAGAAACAGCTCATCTGCAATATCTCGATTGCTATACCCTTTGCATGCAAGCATGGCCATTTCAGCCTCTCGCTTGGTCAGTTCATTTTTGGGATTTAGTAGATAGCTGCGCACTTGCTTCCTATTTTCCCTATATTGTGAAGCGATCTGTTTAATCTGTCCAATCTCCTCCCGATATCGCTCCGCTTCACCCATAGAAACCAGCAAAGGCTCTATCCACAAGAAGTGTTCAACAAACGGCATAATGATGTTATCTGGAAAAGAAAGCTCCATTGCAGTGAGCAGGTTTTCTTCGGCCTCACTGCTGCGCCCGATTTTGTGTAGCGCCACGGCAATGTAAATCAATGCCTGAATTTGAAAAATGACATGCTTCTGATACATTTTCTCGCGAAGAAGAGCCTTAAATGTTCCAATGAGTCTTGTGTAGTCTTCGGATTCCAGAAGATACAAACCAAAGACCATTTGATAAAACGGATAGGAAAAACCATATTGAATTAGCTCCATTTTCTTATCACTTTGCACAAGATCTGGGATCAT
>JBHAQX010000007.1:0-4483 GCA_041830595.1 Evtepia sp. | reverse complement strand
AGATGAGGAGGGAGGCAATGCAGACACCATTATGGTAGCCATGTATGATGTAAAGGCTGGCACAGTGGGGTTAATTTCAATTCCTCGCGATACGGCGGTGCATACAGACCGTGGTACGCCAAAAATTAACTCCTCCTATCACTATGGTGTGGAAAAGCTCAAGAGTGAAGTTTCGGACTTGTTGGGTATTCCCATTGATTTCTACGTGACCGTAGAGATGGAGGCATTTGTTAAAATTGTAGATGCTGTGGGTGGTATTGACTTTGATGTTCCGGTTGAGATGTATCACCATGACCCAGTCCAGAATTTAGAAATCTATTATAATCCTGGTATGCAGCATCTCAATGGCCAGCAGACGTTAGAAGTTGCACGCTTTCGAAACAATGCAGATGGAACCGGTTATAAGATTCCAGATGTAGGTCGCGGCCAGACCCAGCAGGCGATTATTAAGACCATTGCAAAAAAGTTAGTCTCTTGGAACAGCATTCCGAAGATTACAAAATTTGTGGAAATCTTCAGCGAGCATGTCGATACGGACATTACCACAAAGGATCTGGTTTATTTTGCTACTCGAGCGGTCAGTTTGGACATGGATAGCAATGTGCGAAGTGCCACATTGCCGGGCGATGGTAGTGTCACCTATCGGGGACATAAGTACTGCTATATTCTCTATCCGGAGCAGACCATTACAATGATTAATGAGTTGATTAACCCCTTTACAGAGCCTATGACCGAGGAAGATACCCATTTCGTATATGCAAACTAATCCCCAAAAACCCGAGAGTGCCATTGTCGCATTTTCGGGTTTTTTGCTTTTTTCAATCCTTGCATCATGGAAGGCGTTGATGTAAAATGAATGAAACAAAAAATGGACCATGAAAAGGGAGGGAAGGATAACAATGCTACTATCTGGAGAAGAGATTAAAAAACATTTGGGTCAGGAAATTATTATTGAACCCTATCATCCAAAGCAGTTGAACCCCAATAGCTATAACTTGCGCCTGGCAGATGAGCTTTTGGTCTATCGTGACGACACATTGGATATGAAGAAAGAGAACCCTGTGGAGCGGCTGACCATTCCGGAAGAGGGGCTTTTACTGGAGGCGAACCGTCTATATCTAGGACGAACTCTGGAATATACGAAGACAGAGGGCTTTGTTCCCATGTTAGAGGGTCGCTCTTCTGTCGGGCGCCTGGGTCTCTTTATTCATGTAACGGCGGGGTTTGGTGATGTGGGATTTGCCGGGTATTGGACCCTGGAAATGTTTTGCATTCATCCCATTCGTATTTATCCGAATGTGGAGATTTGCCAGATTTACTACCACAGCATAGAGGGTGAATATGAGGCTTACAAATCCGGAAAATATCAGAACAATACAGGCGTACAACCAAGCTTGCTATACAAGGATTTTGAACAATAAGCACGAAAACTTAAACATGATGACGGATTATGCTATGCAGAGAAGGGATGGTTACGATGGCAGTTCGTTTAAATGAAGACAAAGAGGTTGTTAAAACAATCAAAGATGGTTTAAAGGCAAAGGATGGATACTGTCCTTGCCGCGTTGGCAAGCTAGAAGAAAATAAGTGCATCTGCCAAGAGTTTAAAGATCAGATTGCAGATCCCAATTTTGAAGGATATTGCCACTGTAGGCTTTTTTATAAGAGCAAAGATTAAAATACACTTTACTTATACTGAGGATAGTTTGGGTGAATCAGCAGTCAGAGTGTAGGGAGCGGTTAAACATTTTTATAGTATAAAACCCGTCTTGGATCTTCTCTTTTCGAGAACATCCAAGACGGGTTTTGTGTTTCTAGGTTGAGAGATGCCGGTGTCTAAAGCTGTTTTTCGTCCATAAATTTTTTCAGACAGGCAAAGGTGAGTTCGCTAATATCATGCTCAATTTTACAGGCATCTTCTAAGGCTGTTTTTTGGTCCACGCCGAGATATGTTAAAATGCGGGCAATCACGGTGTGTCGCTCATACACACCGTTGGCAATGGCAAGGCCCTGTGGAGTAAGAGAAATAAGATTGCGATCATCCACATGAATCAGCCCGTTGTTCTTCATTCCTTTTACGGCGATTGACACAGTTGGACGAGAATACCCCATTTCGGCGCAGATATCTGTGGCCCGCACTTCTTGCAGCCGCTGGGATAAGACCAGAATGGTTT
This sequence comes from Evtepia sp., assembly GCA_041830595.1. Taxonomy (GTDB): domain Bacteria; phylum Bacillota; class Clostridia; order Oscillospirales; family Oscillospiraceae; genus Evtepia. The sequence continues at coordinate 2,309 of JBHAQX010000007.1, read as the reverse complement.
CCAGATAATTTTCAACAGCCTCTGTGACATGATTCATGGCGTAGTACTCTCCTTGCCGCATTTGAATTGTTATAGTTGCCTAATAGTATAGCATAGAAAAGGAAAAACAGCAAGAGAGACTTGAAAATTGGGATATCCCGTTGGACAGGATGGAGTGATATCTTTACAGAAAGGTGCAGAACATGATATAGTGAAGAAAAACTCAATACGTGGCAAAAACGAGGAAGGCACCGTAGGTGCAGAAGCATTCACTTCTCCGGTGAAAAACCGGCACTGTACTCAGCAACCGTAAAGGCTCCCTTGGAGCTAAAGTCGGATACTCAATTTTGTCGCAAAATGGTGGTAACCTCTGAGTGATGGTAACGCATTTTGATTTGCTGCAGAAATATTTGTGGGCATGCCAGATGCGTTGGTGTGCCCATTTTTCTATTGTAAGGTTAAATCTAAAAAGTGAGTGACAGGAGACGAAAACATGAAAAAGAGTAGAGTTATTGTTCTTAGTATTGTGGCCCTTTGCCTATTGGTCTTTGCATTTTGGTGGGGTGGGAATTCTCCGGAACTACGTGGATTTTTTCTACCTTTTCAAAGGGAGGAGGAGACAAGTACCTCGATAGAGGAACAAGGAGAGACACGTTATCAAGAGCAAGACAACGAGGAGGCTAGTTGTACCATTGCCGTTCGCTGTGAGACAGTTTTAAACCATATGGATTGGCTCAGCGAAGGGAAACGAGAGTTGATTCCTTCCGATGGTCTGATTCTGCCTCCCCTCCAAGTTTCTTTTGAAGAGGGGGACAGTGCTTTTGACTTGCTCCGCCGGCAACTGCAGAGAGAGGGCAAGCATTTTGAATACGATGGATCTGTAGCCCAAAACACAGTGTATATTAAGGGAATCGCAAACCTCTATGAGTTTGACTGTGGAGAACGGTCTGGCTGGCTTTACTATATCAATGGAGGCAATCCAAGCACCGGTGTATCTCAGTATGAGGTACAGCCTGGAGATGTCATTGAATGGGTCTATAGCTGTGACTATGGCAATGATGTGGTGTTGGAGAGTCCGGAGTGAATCGGGGCTTTGCCGTATTGCATCCTGGGATTTGTGGGCTCTTTTTTGCTTTTGTATTAGGGTTTACAGCCGTTTTTTCTCACCCCTACTGCAGACTAATTTCTTTTGTTGCAGCCCTGCTTTATACCATTGCTCTACAGGGGAAAAAGGCGTTGCTGTTCCAGCTTCGTATGGTGCTACCTCTTGCACTTCTTACGATGGTGCTCAATCCATTGTTTAGTCATGAGGGAGCAAGTATTCTTCTCTATCTGCCTACAGGCAATCCCTTGACCCTGGAGTCCATTTTTTATGGGTTTGGCATGGCGCTCATGCTGGCCAGTCTTTTGTGCTGGGGCATTTGCCTACAGACCGTGATGACAACCGACCGGTTGCTCTATCTGTTTGGTCGCATCTCGCCAGCCATTGCTCTGTTTTTGGCCATGACACTGGGTTTTATACCAAGACTGCGGAATCAGATACAGAGTTGTATGTTGGCACAACAAGCGACGGGAAGAAATTTGAGACATGGCAACCTATTGCAGCGCATCTCATTGGGGGCAAGCCTTTTTTCCTATATGATAGGTTGGTCCTTGGAACAGGCCGTACAGCGGGCAGACAGCATGAAAAGCCGTGGGTATGGGACAGGAAAACCCAGTACCTTTTCGATTTTCACTGTAAGCAGAGTAGACAAAATTGTGTTTTGTCTACTTACTGGGCTGATAACCTGCGTCCTTGCTGCAGGGATTTTGGGTCTATATGGGTTTCAATACTATCCGGTTTTGAAAGTGACGAGCAAGTCTGGGTTCGACCTAGGGGCAATGCTTCTCTTTGCAATCCTCTGTAGTTTTCCCTTGCTTATCAACGTGTTGGAGGAGATGGAATGGCGATATACCGCATCAAGCAGTTGAGCTTTACTTATCCGCTGGAGAAAGAAGCTGCACTACATAATATCTCGATCAACATTCATTCCGGTGATTTTTTGGTCATTGGTGGGGCTTCTGGTTGTGGAAAGAGCAGCCTGCTGCGTCAACTAAAGACCGTTTTATCGCCCCCCGGTAGCCGCACTGGTCAAATAGAGTTTTGTGGTCAGCCCCTGGAAACCGTTGAGGCAATTCGCCAGGCTGTAGAGATTGGTTTTGTGATGCAGGCTCCAGAGGAACAACTTGTAACAGATAAAGTGTGGCATGAGTTGGCCTTTGGTCTTGAGAATTTAGGGTTGCCCCAGGAAGAAATTCGCCTGCGTGTGGCAGAGGTTTCTAGCTATTTT
>JBHAQX010000006.1:0-10624 GCA_041830595.1 Evtepia sp. | reverse complement strand
TTAGGTTTATTTTGGCGTAGGCCTCCTCCGACATTCTTCTCATCGAATCTTCCGCGCCTCAAGGTAAAACCGCTTATCATGGGCTTCTCCCATAGAAAAGGTTTTTCTCGGAAGTGCCCCATCAAAAATAACCGTAGGATAGAGCTGCTCTTTTTCCATGCAGGGAAGCAAAAATCCAATGCTGCCCTCTTTTTGTGCTAGACTGCGCACAACCTCTTCCCCGTGAATGTAGTCAATGCGCCCCCCCTGCTCTTCCAAATATCGATCCAAAAAAGACTGAAGGGTTCCAACTTCTAGCTGGGCCTTTGGGTTGGGCACGGTAATGTACCCTTCCTCCTTGCCCATGACATAGCGGAAGCTATGCCCTTCACCCTCTCCAAGAAAGGCACCCGGGTAGGCCTCTAACAGGGCTTTCAGCAGCTTTTGGGGCTCCACATCAAATAGAACCCTGTGGATTGCCTCAAACTCCAGGGAATCGTCGTGAAGGTTCGTGAGCTCCACCAGGGCATAGCGGGCAGGGTGCTTCTCCTGCTCCTGGGGGGACAGGGTCTTTTTCAGCTCCTCCCAGCAGGCCTTGGCAGTGGCCAGGGAGTGATTCCCATCACCGATGGCAAAGACCAGAGGGGCCTTCCCTGGTGCCTTGTAGAAGCGCTCAAAGCGTGCAGGGTCAGAAAGCATTGTGAGTCCCTGATTCACCATCTGTTTCTGACTCTCGTTCAGGCTCCATCCCGTGATCTCGCCACCCTGCTCCATAAGCGGGGTGTGGTAGCGCTGCTCCATGGCCCCTTTCTCTGCCTGCAAAGCCAAAGGCTCAAGGATCCCCCGATCCGGGTCATCAATTAGGACCAAAATATGGGGTAGCTCAATGGGGGCATTCTTGCGCACCGCCATCCGGGGCGGAATGCGGGAGAGCACCGTCCCCTCCGTTGCCCGCACAGGGGTTTGAGCGCCCACATCGTAGCTATACTGCTCTAAGTCTATCTTGCCCAGAAGGCCCCAACGGCTCTTCCCGTTGTGCAGCTTGCGCCGAACCAGCAACAGTTCCTCCTTCAGCTCCTGAAACTGTCCCTTCGCCAGGTAGTCCTCCATGGTCTGGTTGATTGTTTTAATATCGTCCTCTACCGTTGGCCCTTCCAGTTTGCTCTCTGGGAGAATCAAATGCAGGGTGGAGGGCGTATTTTCTACATACGCTGCCACCCGCTCCCAGTACTCAGGCTGGGAGGTGTACTGGTCACAGGCAACCACGGCCCAAGGGCGCAAATCCTCGTCCACAGGCAGCAGAATATCACTGGGGGAAAATGCAACAGCTTGACTCATCATGACACGTCCTTTTTCTCTCATGTTTCCTAGTTCCTCTGCTCACTGCTCAAAGAGAAGTGGCATCAGTGCCGCAGCTCCATCGGGGTAATAGGGCCCCTTCTCTCCACTCTCCTCACTGTAGGGCAGGCCGCCCTTGTTGTCCTTTCTGCTGTCATAGAGCAGATAGGGCACGGGCTCCCCATCGTGACCCCTGGTAGACGTCAGAGTTTTATGGTCGGACAGCACCAACATGCGGTACTCGGTTCCCGCTTTTTCAAGATTTTCTACGACAGGTGCAATCACTTTACTATCCAGCCATTCGATAGCTTGAAGCTTGCCTGGTAGGTCTCCATTGTGGGTGCACTCATCGGGAGCTTCAATGTGGATGGCCACAAAGTCATCCCCCTGTTCCAGTGCCTGTAAGGCCGCCTCTACCTTGCCGGCATAGTTGGTGTCCAACTCACCGGTGGCCCCTTCCACCAAAGTGACATGGAGACCGAGAAGATTGGCAATGCCGTGGCATAGCGGCACCGCCGAAATAACGGTGCCAGTTTTGCCATACTTCTCCGTAAAGGAGGAGAGAACCACGGCGCTGCCCTCTGCCCAAAACCACACTCCGTTGGCAGGCAGTTTGCCCTCTTTCCGCCTTGCCTCATTGATGGGGTGGTGGTCTAAGATTTGATTGGCAAGCTTCATCAGCTCTTTGAGCCCTTTGGCATTTTCATTCCCCTGGGGGAGCAGATTGCCAATCACCTCTCCCAAATGGTCGTGGGGAGGAAGTAAAACGATGTTTTTGATGTCCGTATCTGCCTGCACCGCTATGTGACGAAAAGAGGGGGCAGGATAAATGCGCATGCCCACTGCCTTGGCCGCCTCCGCAAACCTGGAATCGGAAAAGAGGTCTTTGACCAAGGTCATAGACTCCCCTCCCTCAATCGAGCCACCGGAATGGGAAAGAATCTTTTTCTCTTCAAAGGGCATGTCCCCATCTTCCAGGGCCACCATATTGCAGCGGTAAGAAACCTCTCCAGGGAGCAGTTTTATGCCCGTAGCAGCCGCCTCTAGGGGGGATCTCCCCGTATAATACTTCTTGGGATCTACTCCAAAGATGGACAGAATCGCCGTATCGCTGCCAGCAGGTAGTCCATCGGGGCAGGTCTTCACTCGCCCGATCTCACCTTTGGCTGTCAGTGCATCTAATACTGGAATATTCGCATACTGTAAAGGGGTTTTGCCTCCCAGTGAATCCACTAGGTTATCGGCCATGCCGTCTCCAATTATTAAAACATATTTCATTGTGTTACCTCATTCTAAAGTATATTTCTATAGGCTTTCCAAAAAGGCCTTGATACGCTCCAGAGCCTCTGATAAATCCTTCATCGACGCCGCATAGCAGGCTCTCACAAAGCCCTCGCCCCCAGGGCCAAAGGCTGTTCCGGGTATCACAGCCACCCGCTCCTGTAGTAAGAGTCGTTCACAGAACACCTCGGAACTAAGGCCCGTGCTCCCAATATAGGGAAACATATAAAAGGCCCCTCTTGGTTCAAAACAGCTCAGACCCAGCTTGCGAAATCCCTCTAAGAGAAACTTGCGCCGCTGGTCATACTCCATGCGCATCCTCTCAATATCTGCATCACCATGCCTTGCCGCCTCAATGGCCGCATACTGGGCGACTGTGGGGGCAGACATGATGCTGTACTGATGCAGCTTCAGCATGGGGGCGACCAGTTCCTTTGGCCCGCAGAGATACCCCAGGCGCCAACCCGTCATGGAGTAAGCCTTGGAAAAGGCGTTTATCACCACGGTGCGGGGGTACATATCCGGAATATGAGCCAGGGAGGCATGCTTTCCTCCATAGGTCAACTCCGCATAGATCTCATCGGCGATGACAATAATATCCGTGCCCCGCAGAACCTCTGCGATTTCTTCCAAATCCTCTTTCCCCATCACGCCTCCGGTGGGGTTGTTGGGAAAGGGCAGCACCAGGGCCTTGGTTTTCTCCGTAATGGCCGCCTTCAGCTCCTGGGCGGTGAGCCGAAACTCATTCTCTACCTTCGTCTCCACGTAGACAGCAACCCCATTGGACACCTCCACCAATGGCCCATAGCAGACAAAGGAGGGGGATGGAATGATCACCTCTTCGCCGGGATTGAGCAGACAGCGAAAGGCCAAATCCAGGGCCTCACTGCCCCCTACTGTAATCAGAATCTGATCGGCGGGATTGTAGTGCAAGTCCAAGCGTCGATCTAAGTAAGCGCTGACCTGGCGGCGCAGTTCTGACAGCCCCGCATTGGGGGTGTACTTGGTAAAGCCCTTTTCCAAGGAGTGAATGCCGGCATCTCGCACATGCCAAGGGGTTGGAAAGTCAGGCTCGCCCACCCCAAGAGAAATGGCATCCTCCATCTCAGCTAAGAGATCAAAGTACTTTCGAATCCCAGAGGGCGGCACACCTTGAATCTGCCTCCCGATTATTTTTTCATAGTTCATCATACAAACAAAAGTCCTTCTTCCTGCTTATGCTGTTTTTGGAACAACAGATGCTTTTCCTTATATTTTTTTAGGATAAAGTGGGTGGATGTTTTTGTCACACCTTTCAAAGGCGCCAGGCGCTCCCCCACAAAAAGGGCAACCTCTTTTAGTGTCCGCCCCGTTAAAATCACGGTGAAGTCAAAGGAGCCAGACATAAGGTAGACGCTCTCTACCTCCTCATACTGATAAAGCCGCTCGGCCAACCGATCGTATCCTTCCCCCATATGAGGGGTAACATTGACTTCGATCAAGGCGGTGACCAGCTCTTCCTGGGTCTTATCCCAGTCCACAATCGCCTGATAGCCTAGAATTTTTTTCTCTTCCTCCAAGGTTTTAATGGCCTCGGATAGCTCCGAGGGCGTTACCCCTAATCGGGCAGCAAGTTGTTCCGGAGACTGTACACAGTCTTGCTCCAAGAGTCGTAAAAGGGCTGTTTGGTCCATGGGATCTACCTCAATTCTAAGGGTTCGGGTCTTTTGTGTTTTCCCCGATGAATAATATTTTATTATATCTGTTTCGTCAGAAAAAGACAAGGGCAAGGAGCAGAATCTATTGACCAAAATGCAGTTCTCGCCTTGCTGCCAAAAAAATGCACTGTCTCTTGTTAAAAGACAGCACATTTCAGTTTGATCCTATTCGTGTTCAGCACTGCTTCTCCCAAAACCGAAAACAGCCGCTGCCCTCCGATATATCAATTTTAGGCGAATCTCCCTGGACCTCAAGCAGTTCCTGAATCAATTGGTTGGAGAGCAAAAATCCCTCGGGAGTAAAATGCCAGCGCTGATCAGACTGCACCGCCCAACCCTGCCGCTCAAATTGCTCTAACTTTTGCTCGATGGGATCAAAGTTCATAAAGAACTCCCGTCGATATTCCCACTCTTCAATGCCCCGCACGGTACGCAGGCGCAGCATTAAGTATTCTCTGGCCCGTTCCGTCTTGGATCGATCCTCCTCCCCCTCTAAGGGAAGCCTGGCCTGGCCCATACCATCGACATAGCCGGCAAGATCCTTTGGATAGGCATAGCGCCGTCCGGCAAAGCAGGAGTGGGCGCCAGGTCCAAGCCCAATGTATTCCCTGTCCATCCAGTATTTCAGGTTGTGGCGGGATTCCCTGCCTGCTTTGGCAAAGTTGGATATCTCATACTGCCCATACCCCGCCTGGGCTAGCTGACCCACGGCCCATAAGTACATATCCGCCTGCATATCATCATCGGGCAGTTCTTCCCCTGCCTGAACCCGCTGATAAAGGGGTGTTCCCTCCTCCACCTTTAGGCCATAGGCGGAGATGTGTTCCGGCTGCAAGGCAATCGCCTTCTCCACAGTTCGTTTCCAGCTCTCCAAATCTTGCCCTGGCAGTCCATAAATGAGATCAAGGCTCAAATTATCGAACTTGGCCTCCCGAATGATCTCTACGGCCTGCTCCACCTGCGCTACGCTATGGGCCCGGTGTAGGGCACAGAGCTCCAGAGGGTCTCCTGTCTGCATTCCTAAGGACACCCGGTTAAAGCCCGCCTTGCGCAGGCGCTGCATACTTCTCATCTCCACACTATCGGGATTGGATTCCAATGTGATTTCTGCTGCCCGGCTTACGGTTAAGCTGCGTTGCAGGGAACCTAACAGTTCTCGCAGTCGTCTTTCCCCATAGTAGGAGGGCGTTCCGCCTCCAAAGTAAATGCTATCCACCTGATAGCCCCGCAGCTGGGGGGCCACTAAGCGAATATGGGTCAGAAGGGCTTTTTGGTAGAGATTCATAACCTCTTCACTGCCCGGAAGAGAGTAAAAGTCGCAGTAGTCACACTTGCTGCGGCAAAATGGAATATGAATGTAGATACCCAACACCTGTGCCATTGCGCCTCTCCCCTTTCAAAAAAACATCGTTTCCTGTTCGTGTCTTACTCTTAATTATACCTCTTTTAAAAGTTTTTGCAAGAACCGATGAAAAAGATAGGTTTTTTTGCTATACTAGTAAGGTAAAAAACTGATCTTTCATTGGGAGGTGTTACCATGCTGGCTCCCCGCTATCTTGAAACAATCATTGAAGCCCAGGAGGCCGGGCAGACCGTGGGCAATATTCTCCATCGCAAGATGCAGCTCTCCATCGGAGCCATTCGGCGGGTGAAATTCAGACCAGATGGTTCCCTCACTTTAGATGGACAGCCGGTCTATACCAACGTCCCTGTTCGAGAGGGCCAGTGCCTTCGAGTTGTAGTGGGAGACTTGGCCCTCACCAATCGTGTGGCCCCCATTCCCGGTCCTCTTTCCATTGCCTATGAGGATGACGACCTTTTGCTGATTGACAAACCTGGAAACCTGGCTGTCCACGCAGGACCTGGGGTTCCTCAGGATACCCTGTCTAACTATTTGGTGCATTACTACATGCAAATTGGCCTGGCCGCAGACATTCATCTGGTGAATCGTCTGGATCGTGGCACCTCGGGCCTTATGGCGGTGGCAAAGCACAGCCATGGCCATGAACGCTTGATCGCCCAGCTTCACAGCGGCAGCTTTTTGCGGGAATATTTAGCTGTGTGTGAAGGTGTACCACCGGAAAAACAAGGCCTCATCGATTTGCCCCTTGGCCCCACCGAGGATTCGGTCATTCGCCGGGAAGTGCGGCAAGACGGCTCCCCTGCCCGCACTCACTACCGGGTTTTGTACCAGGGAAGCCACCGCAGCCTTGTGGCTTTGCAGCTGGAGACAGGGCGCACCCACCAAATTCGGGTGCATCTCGCCCATCTGGGCTGCCCCCTCGTGGGGGACTTTCTCTACGGCCAGGAGCTGCCCCATCTACCCAATCGCTTTGCCCTACATGCTGCAAAAATCGCCCTGCGCCATCCCATTACCGGCGTGCAGCTATATCGCTTCTCACCCTTTCCCCCTGAACTGCTTGCTCTTTTCGAGGGGGAGCGGGAAACACTTTTCCCAATTTTGGAGGCCTTTTGTGAAGAACCTGGAGAAACTCCCCATTCCCCTTCTGGAGTGGTATCAAGATAACCGCCGCAGCCTTCCCTGGCGGGATCAGCCCAGCCCCTACCGGGTCTGGGTATCGGAAATCATGCTACAGCAGACGAGAGTCGCAGCGGTTTTGGGGTATTTTGACCGTTTTATGGCTGCTCTTCCCACGATTGAAGATCTGGCTTCTGTATCGGAAGATGAACTGCTTAAACTTTGGCAGGGGCTGGGCTACTATAGCCGTGCTCGAAATCTGCAAAAGGCAGCAAAGCAAATTATGGCTGACTTTGGGGGCATCTTCCCTCAAGAGTATGCCGCTATCCGTAGCTTAGCCGGCATTGGCGACTACACCGCCAGTGCCATCTCCTCCATCGTCTTTGGCCTACCCTACCCGGCGGTGGACGGCAACCTTTTGCGTGTATCTGCCCGCATTGCTGGCGATGATGGGGATGTTACCACCCCGGCCATGAAAAAAAAGGTGACTCTGGCTTTGGGGGAGATTATCCCCCTGCAGGCTCCCGGGGCCTTTAATCAGGCCATGATGGACCTAGGGGCTACCATTTGTCTGCCCAACGGGGCACCTCTCTGCCAACGCTGCCCAGCAAAGAATTTTTGCGTCGCTTACCAAAAAAATCTAACTGGGGTCCTCCCGGTACGCAAGGCAAAAAAAGCCCGCAGAGTGGAGCAGCGCACCGTTCTTTTGCTCTTTCACAAGGGCTCTGTTGCCCTACGCCGTCGACCCCCTAGAGGACTATTGGCCTCCCTGTGGGAATTTCCAAATGCACTAGAAGGGGAAGAGACACCGCTTCTTGATACCTTTTCTCTCTCCTTACCCCCTGGCCATGCAGGTTTGGGCAAGCATATTTTCAGCCATGTGGAGTGGCACATGCAGGCCTTTGTGGTGGAACGCTCCTCCCCGACTTTGCCGGAGGGCTTTGTCTGGGCAGATCGAGCTGAGTTAAATGACACTTACGCCATTCCCACTGCGTTTTCCTTTTGTAATGAAATCTTGGATGCCTATCTGTAGCACAGAAAAAAGGCGCACACAGAATACCTGTGTGCGCCTTTCACTATGTTACAATTAAGCCTGCTTGGCCTTGGCCATCTCCACCAGCTGGGTGAAGGCAGCCTTATCGTTTACAGCCAGCTCAGCCAGCATCTTGCGGTTGATTTCCACGCCGCACAGCTTCAGGCCGTGCATAAAGCTGGAATAGTTCACGCCATTTGCCTTGCAAGCGGCATTGATACGAGTAATCCACAAGCGGCGGAAGTCACGCTTCTTCAGGCGACGTCCGGTGTAAGCGTAGGTCAGAGATTTCATGACCTGCTCGTGAGCCATTTTAAAGTGCTTGGATTTTGCACCCCAATAGCCCTTTGCCAGCTTTAAAATTTTATTTCTTCTTTTGCGCGTCATTACCGCGCCTTTGACTCTAGCCATTTCTGATTGCCTCCCTTATCCTAATCTTATTTGTACGGAATCATGCGCTTTACTGCAGGTTCATTGGTCTTATCCGCATAAGCGCCACCGCGGAGGCCTCTTTTAATCTTAGTGGTCTTGCCGTGACCATTGAGCAAATGTCTCTTATTTGCCTGACCACGCTTAACCTTGCCAGTCTTTGTCAGCTTAAAACGCTTTTTCGCGCCGCTGTGTGTCTTTAGCTTAATCTTAGGCATAGCGAAAACTCCTTTAATGTTTCTTCTTTTACTCCGTGGGTACTTCCTTCTTCTCTTCCTTCTTCGCACTTGCGGGCTTGGGAGAGAGGAACATGTGCATGTGCCGGCCTTCCAGCTTAGGCTCTTTGTCCATCGCTGCCATTTCACTGCAATCCTCGGCAAATTTCTGCAGCAAACGTTTGCCAATGTCGGTATGGGCCATTTCTCGGCCGCGGAAGCGAACCGTTACTTTTACCCGATTGCCATCGGCCATAAATCGCTGCGCATTGCGAAGCTTGACGTTAAAATCATTGACGTCGATTCCCGGAGACATACGCACTTCTTTGATCTCCACCACACGCTGATTCTTCTTTGCTTCCTTTTCCCGTTTGGTCTGCTCAAAACGGTACTTACCGTAGTCCATAAGCTTACAAACCGGTGGATTCGCATTGGGGGAGATTTTAACTAAATCCAGATTCTCCGCAAGAGCTTTCTCCATGGCCTCTGCTGTTGATAGAATGCCAAGCTGCTCTCCGTCTGCGGAAATTAGGCGTACTTCCTTGTCGTGAATCTCTTCATTGATTTGATGAGCCGTGTTACTGATGGCACAAACACCTCCTGTTCAAAATACAAAAGCGGACACCAGAAAGGCATCCGCTTACACACAAAAGCATCACCGACAAAGGTCGGTGGACATTTTCCATGTTAACCCCTTCGCATCTTTGCGGGAGGTGAGTCAGGCGGAACCTTCCTACTTTGTTTTGCCTTGATATTGTACCATTTTGTACCTAGGTTGTCAAGTGGAATTTATCTTTGCCCTACACTTGTAGAAACGGACGGCATTTGTTACAATACTAAGTATTCTTCTTGGAATAAGACCTTTCTTTTATCGTAACCTTTCATAGAGAAATGAGTGCTGCCAATGGCTTATATCAAGCAACTTTTTATTATTTTGTTGATCTCCTTTTTGGGGGAACTTCTCAACCTTTTGCTTCCGCTGCCCATACCCGGTGCCGTATATGGACTGGTGCTTATGCTTTTGGCCCTTCATTTTCAGGTTATCAAGCTTCACCAGGTAGAGGCGGTTGGTAACTTCCTTCTGGATATCATGCCCCTTATGTTCATTCCCATTGCCGTGGGCATGCTCCCCATCTGGCCCCAGTTGCAGCAGCTGTTGCTCCCTCTGTTTGTTGTCAGCATTGCTACCACCCTTTTTGTTATCCTTGTTACTGGGCGTATCTCGCAACGTTTGCTGAAGACAAAAGGAGGGCAGGATCATGACAATGACTGATTTGGTTTCTAAGGTCTCCTTTCTGGGTGCATTGATCAGCATTCTTGCCTACCTAATCGGCCTCCTTATTCAGAAGAAAACAAAGCTCTCAGTTCTAAGCCCTTTTATTGTTGCTGTCTTTCTGGTGATTGCTTTCCTGCTCTTTTTTCAGGTTGATTATGAAATCTATAACCAGAGTGCAAAGTTTCTCAACTATCTTCTTACCCCGGCTACTGTTTGCCTTGCCATTCCCCTCTATCAGCGGTTAGCACTTTTAAAGCGGGAGTGGAAAGCCGTCCTAGTAGGTATTTTTTCCGGTGTGCTTGCCAATGGGCTTGGCATCTTTGTCTTTGCCCATCTCTTTAGGCTTTCCCACACCGAGTATGTAACCCTACTGCCTAAGTCTGTCACCACTGCGATCAGCATTGGCATTTCCACGGAACTGGGCGGACTCATTACCATTAGCGTGGCTGCCACCATTATTACAGGACTATCCGGCAATATGCTTGGCCCCTTTTTGTGTCGACTCTTTCGCATTCACAACCCGGTTGCCCAAGGGTTAGCCCTTGGTACTGCCTCCCATGCCATTGGCACGGCACGTGCCATGGAAATGGGACGAACCCAGGGAGCAATCAGCGGGCTCTCCATTGCCCTAACTGGCCTAATCACGGTTCTATTGGCCCCGCTTTTTGCCAGACTTTTATAATAACAAAAGACCGAAAGAGTGCCTGTAGGGGCATCCTTACAGGCACTCTTCATCGCAAAAAACAAGAGCCTACAAAGACAATGATCTTCGTAGGCTCTCATTTATGTTGGCACTACCTATTTTCCCGGGCAGTCTCCCACCAAGTATTTTCGGCGCAAGCGAGCTTAACTTCCGTGTTCGGGATGGGAACGGGTGGACCCTCGCTGCAATCAGCA
>JBHAQX010000005.1:0-4967 GCA_041830595.1 Evtepia sp. | reverse complement strand
TGTGGAGCAGCTCCCTAGAAAACCCGGCCTTGCGGTCATTATTGTGGGGAACAATCCGGCCTCTCGGGTTTATGTGAACAGCAAACGCAAGGATTCAGAGGAGTGCGGCTTTTATAGTGAGGAGTATGCACTGCCGGAGGAGACCAGCCAGCAGGCTCTTCTGGAGCTGATCGAGAGCTTAAACGGTAGAGAAGACATCGATGGCATTCTGGTGCAGCTCCCCTTGCCGAAGGGAATGGATGAAGAGGCCATTCTTCGAGCGATTTCCCCGGAAAAGGATGTGGACGGGTTCCATCCCATGAATATGGGGGCCCTGCTCATCGGGAAAGAGGGCTTTTTGCCCTGCACCCCTGCGGGGATTATGGAGCTGTTGGAGGAATATGCCATAGACCCTGCCGGGAAGGAATGTGTTGTGGTTGGCCGCTCGAACATTGTTGGCAAGCCCATGGCCCTTTTGCTGCTGCAAAAGAATGGCACGGTGACGGTTTGCCACTCCAAGACAAAAAATTTGGAAGAGGTATGTAGACGTGCCGATATCCTAGTCGCAGCAGTAGGTAAGGTGAATTTGATTACCGCCCAGATGGTGAAGCCGGGAGTTGTGGTCATTGATGTGGCTATGAACCGAAATGAGGCGGACAAGCTCTGTGGCGATGTGGATTTTAAACCCGTCAAGGAGATTGCGGCGTTTATTACACCGGTGCCCGGTGGTGTGGGACCCATGACCCGGGCGCTGCTGATGGAGAACACTTATTTAGCAGCCCAAAAGCACATCGAAAAGAAATAGATCAACCAATATTTTATGAATTGACGGAGGAACCGAGTATGAGCGAAGGAAGAGCCTATATCCATCAGGCCGAAGCGAATGGAGACATTTATATCTCAGAAGAAGTTCTGGCCCAGATCGCAGGGGCAGCAACCCTGGAAATTGAAGGGGTGGCAGGACTTGCCGGTGGAAACTTGGGTGAGCAGGTGATGGGCAAAAAGAATTATGCCAAAGGGGTCACCGTGTTACGGGATGAAGAAAGCCTGGTCATTAACCTGTCCATCCTCATTCAGTATGGTTTTCCTGTGCCTGACATTGCCCGCAAGGTACAGGAGGCCGTTATGGCAAATATGGAGGCCACCAGTGGTCTGAAGGTAAGAGCGGTGAACATTCGTGTGGCTGGAGTTATCTTTCAAAAAGGAAGCAAGTAAGGCAGCAAAGCAGGTCATGCGCCTGGGGGAGTACACTCCACCAGGCGCATTTTTATGCGCCGTTTCCTCCGCGGGCAAAGAAAAATTCGACGGATCGAGAAAGAAAGGGTTTATTTTTCCATAGAAGATGTATATAATAAGCAAAATACAGAATGGATGATTATGCCCCTTTCACCTTTATGGAGGATATACTATGACCAGATCAATCGCCAGAGAGCTGGCAATGCATTGTTCCTTTTCCCTTGGATTTTCACGCCTCAGCCCTGGAGAGCTTTTGGAGCAGCGGCTCTCCCAGGACTGCTTTGAGGCCTGGAGTGGGGAAGACCCCCTCTATGAGGAACTACCTAAAAATGAGCACCGCGCATATATTGAGCAGCTGGTGCAGGGTGTGGGAGAGCATGGGCCTGAGTTGGATGAATACATCAGCAGACATGCAAAAAATTGGAAATTTGATCGGATACCCCGCACCGCATCTGCCACCATGCGGGTGGCGATGTATGAAATATTATACATGCCGGAGATTCCAAACAAAGCCGCCATCAACGAAGCGGTGGAGATTGCGAAGAAATATGAGGAGCCGAATGTGGTAGCCTTTGTCAACGGGATTTTGGGCAGTTTTGTGCGTCAAGAATGCCCTGAGGAGGCGGAATAATGCCTCTGGCACTGGGAATTGACAGCAGCAACTACACCACATCCCTTGCTTTTTACAATGGGCAAACCGGCGTCAATGTAGGCAAATTGCTGGAAGTGCCCGATGGTGCACTGGGCCTGCGTCAAAGCGATGCCCTGTTTCAGCATATCAAGCGCTTACCAGAACTCATGGAGCAGCTGAACCGAGAGCGGGGTGGAGAGCCTATTGTTGCCGTTAGTGCCAGTATGAGGCCGAGAGAGGTAGAGGGCTCCTATATGCCTTGTTTTCTGGCGGGTGAATCCCAGGGCAGGGTGTTGTCCCAGGCTTTAGAGGTACCATTTTATCCCTGCTCCCATCAACAAGGCCACCTTGCCGCCGCCGCATGGTCTGCGGGAGATTTGAGTCTGTTGGACCGGCCCCATCTGGCCTGGCATCTTTCTGGGGGAACCACAGAGCTTTTGCATGTAGAGCCTAACGGTTTGCTGGTCAAGGCCAGGCAGATTGGTGGAAGCAATGATTTGGCGGCTGGGCAACTCATTGACCGCACGGGGAAGGCCCTGGGCCTCTCTTTTCCAGGTGGGAAGGCCGTGGATGCCCTCTCCCGTTCGTCGGATTCTAGTGCATACTTTCCCACAAAGGTGAAGGCCTGTTCTTTCTCCCTCTCGGGCCTTGAAAACAAGATGCGAGAGCAGGTGGAGAGGGGCGACCCGCCGGGGGATATTTGTCGCTATGTTCTGTCCTCTCTCATTGTTGCAGTGGAGCGGGCCACAGAGCAGGCCCTAGAGGCATATCCAGGTTTGCCGGTTCTTTATGCGGGAGGCGTGGCCTCCAATCAACTGCTACGAGATCGGGCAGGAACAACCCATAGGGCCCTGTTTGCAAAACCAGAATTTTCTACAGATAATGCCATGGGGGTTGCGATATTAGCCTGGCGGCAATTTGTAAATTAGAGGAGTCAAACTATGACAGAAGCCATCAGTGTATCGGCGCTGAATCAATACATCAAAACCATGATGGATCGGGATGCCCTACTCTCTGGTGTGCTAGTAAGAGGAGAGATTTCCAATTATAAGGCCTATCCCTCCGGGCATCACTACTTTTCCTTAAAGGATGCAGAGGGGACCATTCGCTGTGTCCTCTTTCGTCGGGAGGCCGCCGGCCTTCGCTTTCGCTTGGAAAACGGGATGAAGGTGGTTGCCGCCGGCCGCATTACGGTATTTCCACGAGATGGCCAATACCAGCTCTATTGCAGCCAGATGCTGGCCGACGGCATGGGTGATTTACACCTTGCCTTTGCCCAGACAAAAGAGAGGCTGGAGAAAGAGGGCTTGTTTGCCCAAGAGCATAAAAAACCGATTCCAAGATGTCCAGAGCGCATTGCTCTGATTACCTCGCCCGCAGGGGCGGCCGTACGGGATATGATTCGTGTACTTGGTGACCGCTACCCCCTGGCAAAGGTGCTTTTGGTGCCCGTTTTGGTGCAGGGAGAAAAGGCACCGGGAGAAATTGCAGCTGCCTTACAGCTGGTGAACCGCCAAAAGGCGGCCGATGTGATCATTACCGGGCGGGGCGGCGGCTCCATTGAGGACCTGTGGGCTTTTAATGACGAGAGAGTAGCAAGGGCTATTTTTGCATCCAAAATTCCAGTGATTTCTGCCGTGGGCCATGAGCCGGATGTCACCATTGCGGACTATGTGGCTGACGTAAGAGGGGCAACGCCCTCTAATGCAGCAGAGCTCTCCGTTCCCGATCAGAAAGACCTCAGGCGTGGACTTTTGAATATGGAGCTGCGCATGGCAGGGGCTCTGCGCCGAAAAGTGATTGAGGGCAGGCGGATCTTTGAGCGTGCCAAGGAAAGTCACTGGCTAAAAGTGCCCTTTCCACTGATACAAGAAAAACGGCAGCTTTTGGACCATCAGCAGCAGAGGATGGCCCTCAGTCTTGAGCGCAGTGTCGCACAGGAGAAAAAACGTCTGGCAGCTCTGGCAGCCTCCTTGGATGCCCTAAGTCCTCTTAAGGTGCTTGGACGGGGTTATTCCATTGTACAGAGGGAAGATGGGCATGTGGTCTATGACCAGAGTCAGGTTTCCATAGGAGACGGGCTGCAGGTACGGCTCGGCCAGGGCAGTCTTGCCTGCCGGGTGGAGAGAAAGGAGCCATAGCATGGCGGAGAAAAAAAGATCCTTTGAAGAGGCCCTCGGGCGTCTGGATGAAATAGTGACACGCCTAGAGCGTGGCGACCAACCTCTGGAAGAGGCCTTGACCTTGTTTGAAGAGGGAACAAAACTAATGAAGCAGTGCTCGACTCTCCTGGATAAAGCAGAGCAGAAGGTGAGCAAACTAACCCAGAAGGATGGGGCCCTGGTAGAGGAAGACTTTGCCCCCTTAGACGGAGTGGACCTATGACCCATGAAGAGCAGTTTACAGCATACCAGAAGCAGATTGAGGAATTTCTTCACGATTACCTGGATGGGGTGTGGCCTTTTGGTAAATTGGCAGATGCCATGTCCTACAGTTTGCTCTCAGGTGGCAAACGGATTCGTCCCGTTTTGACCCTGGCAGCCTGCCGTTTTTGCTTTGGAGAGGCAGAGCTTGCACTGCCTCTTGCTGGGGCCTTAGAGATGGTACACACCTATTCCTTGATTCATGACGATTTGCCCTGTATGGACGACGATGATTTGCGAAGAGGCAAACCAACCAACCATAGAGTGTTCGGTCAGGCGACGGCTACTTTAGCAGGGGATGCCCTGCTGACCAGTGCCTTTGAGGTGCTGGCTAAGGCGCCGGGGCTTTCTGATGGCCAGCGTGTGGCGGCGGTTTCCTGCCTTGCCCAGGCGGCAGGCCCTGCCGGCATGGTAGCGGGCCAGATCTTAGATATGGATGCCAGCGGGCATAAGCTGAATGCAACACAGATTGAGAAGATCGAGGCACTGAAAACAGGAGAGCTCCTGGTGGCGGCTGTTCGCCTGGGTGCCATTGCAGCAGGCGGGGAGCAGTCCAGAGAAGAGGCCTTAGCTGCCTTTGCAAAGCACATCGGATTGGCCTTTCAGATTCAGGACGATCTGTTGGATGTGGTTGGCCAGGAAGTGGAGCTGGGCAAGCCAATTGGTTCCGATCAGAGTAAAGGCAAGGCAACCTTTGT
>JBHAQX010000004.1:0-8118 GCA_041830595.1 Evtepia sp. | reverse complement strand
CCAGTATCATGTCTTGCTTGGCGGAGTGGGGCAAGTTCTTGTTCTCCGTTACCACCTTCTCCAGAAGAGCCTCGTTGATGGCAAAGTCATTTCTCCCCTGCTGGAAGGTGATGCCGAAGACTTCCTTGCGCTCCGTCTCCTTGGGCACATAATCCGGGTCAATCTTCACAATATTATAGCTGCCGTTTCGTTTTCCCTTCAGCACTTCCAGGGCCTCCGGTGTAAACCCGGGGGCGATCACCCCGTCGGACACCTCCCGCTTAATGATCATAGCCGTGGTCAAATCGCAGGGGTCGGAGAGGGCAATCCAGTCGCCGAAGGAGGACATACGGTCCGTGCCCCGGGCCCGGGCATAGGCGCAGGCCAAGGGGGAGTCATTCAGGCCCTGGATATCATCCACGAAGCAGGCCTTCTTCAGGGTATCGCTTAAGGGATGGCCCACGGCTGCGGAGGTGGGGCTGACGTGCTTAAAGGAGGTTGCCGCCGGCATACCCAGTGCCTTTCGCAGTTCCTTTACCAGCTGCCAGCTGTTCAGGGCATCCAAAAAATTAATATAACCGGGACGGCCGTTTAAAATCTCAAAGGGCAGAGGCCCGCCGTCTTCCCGATAGAGCTGGGCCGGAACCTGATTGGGGTTACAGCCGTACTTTAGTTCAAATGCTTTCATCCTTTGCCTCCTACCCGATGTTTGTTGACAAGGCGAACTTCCTCTGCGCCGCTGTCTAAATCCACATAGCGCACATAGAGAGAGATTTTGTTGTCCCCGTGAAGGGCATCCCAGGTCATCTGCACCAGTTCGTCAATGTCATTGGGGATCTCCACCCTCCGGGGTTCCCCGGTGAAGGTGGGCAGGGGCTCTCCGTCGCAGTTATAGGTGTGGAGAAAGTGGCCCGTGCCCGCAATGGGGGGATAACAGAAGAATTGCCGGGTGCAGGCGGAGCCCGCCTGGTCGGCACTCTTTAAAATTGCCATCTTATAGGTCCCATCGGGGTAGAGAATGGCGGAAATGCGAGGGGTGAAGTTGGGGGCATCGGGCTCAAACTCCCGGGTGAGCAGGGCCGACTCAAAGCAGCCCCCCTGCTCCAGTGCCTCCATAATGGTGTCCGTCTGGTCCCCGTTGGTCACCACCAGGGCCGTGCCCACTTTGCGCACCGGATGGTAGATAATCAGAGAGGGGTCCTCCAATTTCTTCGGGTCCGCCGCCTGGGTGCGAATGCCGTCCTCGGTCTTTAAAAACACACGGTTGCGGCTGTTTCCACTGCGGCCCATTATGAAATAGGCAGAAACCATCTTCCTGCCGTCCGGGGTTCTGCCCATAATGATGCCTCTGCCGGGGTAGGTGTTGTCCACCAGCAGATTCGCCAGATTGCTATTGAAATACACATTCATGCCCGTTCTCTCTCCTTCTGTATCTCTCTCGAGACCAGTTCGCAGGCCTTGGGCAGCAGCACCCACTCCGCCTGCTCCATCACTCTTTTTTGCAGGGTCTCGGGGGAGTCTCCCTCTTCCACTGCCACGGCTTTTTGGAGAATAATCTCCCCGCCGTCGGGAATTTCATTGACGAAATGCACTGTGGCCCCTGTGAGCTTTACCCCGTAGTCCAGGGCAGCCTCATGGACCTTGAGTCCATAAAAGCCCTTGCCGCAGAAGGACGGGATTAAAGACGGATGTACATTGATGATCCGTCTGGGCCACTGTTTCGTAAAGTCCTCACTGAGAATTTTCATAAACCCGGCCAGCACAATGAGGTCGATCCCACGCTCCTTCAGGAGCTTCTGTAGGGCCGCTTCAAATAACTCTTGGGTGGGATAGTCCTCTTTGTCCAGCACGGCGGTTTCAATCCCATGTTTCTTTGCCCGCTCTAGGGCAAAGGCATCCCGGTTATTGGACACGACCAAAGAAACCTGGCCACTTTGGAGAAGGCCCTGGTCCTGGGCATCCAGCAGGGCCTGAAGATTGGTGCCGCCACCGGAGACGAACACCCCGATGTTCGTTTTTACCATAGCACCACGCCCTCGTCAGAGGGAACAATCTCACCAATCACACAGGGTTTTTCCCCGGCCTGCCGGAGGACGTCTAGGGCCTTTTCTGCCTGCTCTTTGGCTACAATCACCGTCATACCAATGCCCATGTTAAAGGTGTTGAACATGTCCTTTCTGGGAATGTTCCCCAACTGCTCGATCAGCTGAAAAATGGGCAGCACCGGAACGGCACTCTCCTGGATGCGGGCGGTCATCCCCTGGGGCAAACTTCTGGGGATATTCTCGTAGAATCCGCCACCGGTGATGTGGGAAATGGACTTGACCTCCACCGCTTCCAGCAGAGCCAGAATGCTCTTCACATAGATTCTGGTGGGGGTTAGGAGGGTTTCTCCCAGAGATGCCCCGCCCAGTTCCTCCATGGGAGCCGACAGGTCCCGGTTTTCCACGTCCAGCACCTTGCGCACCAGGGAGAAGCCGTTGGAATGCACCCCTGAGGAGGGCAGGCCAATGATGACATCCCCCGGGCTTACTTTGCTCTTGTCCATAATCTTTTCCTTGTCCACCACACCCACGGAAAAGCCGGCCACGTCGTATTCATCCTCCGGGTAGAAGCCGGGCATTTCCGCCGTCTCACCCCCGGAAATGGCGCAGCCCGCCTGGACGCAGCCCTCTGCCACGCCGGAGACAATGGCGGCTACCTTCTCCGGAATGTTCTTGCCCAGGGCAATGTAGTCCAAGAAAAACAGGGGCTTTGCGCCGCAGCAGATGATGTCATTGACGCACATGGCCACGCAGTCAATGCCAATGGTGTCGTGCTTATCCATCATAAATGCCAGCTTTAGTTTGGTGCCTACACCGTCGGTTCCGCTGACCAAAACAGGCCGCTTCATCCCCGTTACGTCCAGCTCAAACAGGCCGCCAAAGCCGCCTATGTCGGACATGGCGCCGGGCACCATGGTGCGTGCAATATGAGATTTCATCAGCTCCACCGCCTTATAACCGGCGGTGATGTCCACCCCGGCGGCGGCGTAGCTATTGGATGTTGATTCGTTCACAGCGATTACCCCTTTCCATTCCAGCAGTAGGTGCAGAGCTTGCAAGGATCGATGCCGATGGCGGCCACAATCTTCTCTAAGGACTGGTATTCCAAGGTGGTGAAATGCAGGTCCTTACAGATGCGCTGGCGCAGCTGCTTGCCTCGCTCTGTCTCCCCGTCCATATACTCATCTAAGTGGGCAAAGCCCTCCTCCCCCTCCAGGGCGAAGATGGTTCTCCGGGCAATGAGCTCATCTTCTGAGGTGCTCCGGGAGAAGTTTAAGTACTTGCAGCCGTACATAATAGGCGGGCAGGCGGAGCGAATGTGCACCTCTTTCGCCCCGTTTTCGTAGAGAAATTCTACGGTCTCTCGCAGTTGGGTGCCTCGCACAATACTGTCGTCCACAAAGAGCAGCTTCTTCCCGTCAATGAGCTCGTGGACGGGAATCTGCTTCATCTTGGCCACCTTATTGCGCTCCTTTTGACTGTTGGGCATAAAGCTGCGGGGCCAGGTAGGCGTATACTTGATAAAGGGGCGGGCAAAGGGAATGCCGCTCTCATTGGCGTAGCCGATGGCGTGGGGCGTACCGGAGTCGGGCACGCCGCTGACATAGTCGATGTCCATGGTGTTGCCCTTTGCCAGGTCTGTCTGGGCGAGGAAGCGACCATTCTCGTTGCGCATCACCTCTACGTTAATCCCCTCATAGTTTGAGTTGGGATAGCCGTAATAGGTCCAGAGAAAGGCGCAGATTTTCATCTCTTCCCCGGCTGGGATAAGGGATTCAAACTTCTCAGGCGTCACCTTGACCACTTCACCGGGACCTAGCTCATACACATCACGATAGCCCAGTTTTTGATAGGCGAAGGACTCAAAGGAGAGAGCATGGCCCTCCTCATCGGCCCCAATGTGAATGGGAAGGCGGCCCAGCCGGTCACGGCCGGCATAGATGGCATCCTCGGTCATCAGGAGGATGGACATGGTGCCCTGGATGACCTCTTGGGCGTAGCGAATGCCCTCTTCAAAGCTCTCCTTCTGGCTGACGAGGGCGGCGACCAGCTCCGTGGAGTTCACCTTCCCCCCCGTCATGGCCTCAAAGTGATAGCCCCCCGGGGCAAGAAGCCCTTCAATCAGCTCCTCGGCATTGTTGATGATCCCAATGATGGTCAGGGCATAGGTACCCAGCTTTGCCCGCACCAGTAGGGGCTGGGGATCCGTATCGCTGATGCAACCGATGCAGATGTTCCCCTGCATCTCCTCCGTTACCCCTTCAAACTTGGTTCGAAAGGGTGAGTTCTCAATATTATGGATATCCCGCTGAAACCCCGCTTCACCGCCAAAGGCAGCCATGCCGCCCCGCCGTGTGCCCAGGTGGGAATGATAGTCTGTTCCAAAAAACACGTCAAGCACACAATCACGCTTTGACACCGCACCAAAAAAACCGCCCAAGTGTATGACACCTCCTGAATGTCACAAAATCCACTTTTGCAAAAGTGGATTTTGTCTCTCTCTTTTATTCCGCAAAAAACAGCTGGGATAGCTCCATAGGCTGGATATAGGTTCCCTCTTTATAGACACGCATATTGCCAGAGGCGATCTCGTCAATGAGAATGACCTCGCCCTTGTCATCATAGCCGAATTCAAACTTAATGTCGTAGAGATCCAGGCCCTTTTCGGCAAGGCCCGCAGCAACTACTTCGGTCACTTTTTGGGTCATGGCCTTGAGGGAATCGTACTGCTCCCCGGTCATCACACCCAGGACAATGAGGCCGTCCTTGGTCACCAGGGGGTCCCCCTTGTCATCGTCCTTAAAGGTGGTTTCCACGTAGTAGGGCAGCTCGGCCCCTTCCGTCACATAGTCCCCGTAGCGCTTAAAGAAGCTGCCCACGGCACGGCGGCGGCAGATGACTTCCAGGCCCTTGCCAAAGACCTTGGCCGGGAGCACTTCCATGGTCACATCATCCAAATTGGCGCAAACGTAATGGGTTTTGATTCCTGCGGCCTTCAGGCGCTCAAAGAAGTGGACGGACATGCGCAGATTCACCTTGCCTACACCCTCGATGGTCAGGCCTACGGTGTTGGCCCCGGGGTCAAACACGCCGTTTTCTCCCGTTACATCATCTTTGAATTTCAGCAGGTAATTGCCATTGTCCAGTGCGAATACGTCTTTTGTCTTTCCGGAATAAATTGCTTTCATCAAAAACCCTCCAAATTAAAATAGGCCAACTGTGTTGTGATGGTTCCATCGAACTCTCTCTGGGTGATTCCACACGGAGAGAGGATTAAGCGTTATATGTTGCGCTGATGGCTGCATCCTTCTCTAGGATCTTTCGGGTCTCCGCTGCCCTGGCATCGTCCAGCTTTTTGGCAAGGGTGGCATCTTCAATGGCAAGCATCTGTATGGCAAGGAGGGCCGCATTGGCCGCACCATTGATGGCCACGGTGGCAACGGGCATACCGCTGGGCATCTGCACCGTTGCTAAGAGGGCATCCATCCCCTCTAGGGAGGATTTGATGGGGATGCCAATGACCGGCAGTGTGGTATTGGCCGCCACGGCTCCGGCCAAGTGGGCGGCCATGCCTGCGGCAGCAATCACAGCAGCAAAGCCCTGTTCCCTGGCACTGCGGGAGAAGGCCCGAGCCTGCTCCGGGGTGCGATGGGCGGAAAACACATGGACCTCATAGGGCACCTCAAATTCCCGAAGCTTATCGATAGCCTTTTCCACCACCGGCAAATCACTGTCGCTCCCCATGATGATGGCAATTTTTTTCACAGGATCTTCCTCCTTTGTTTTGCTCCTTGACATGTAAAAAAGGGCAGTCCTATTCCCTTATTTGGAAATCGAACTGCCCAGACGGTCGGCATCTAAGGCCCTGTTTGCTCCCCTGTGGTGTCCACTTCCGTCAGTTACAAACGCCTTTTACATTGTCACGCCACATGCCATGTAGACGCGTTCAAAAAATATAGTTCATTATACTACGGATGCCACGGGAAAGTCAATTCACCAGAATGTAATCTTTCCCCCCTATTTCGCCACGACTCTTCGGTTATTTTCATGGGAGGGTTTCCAATCTATGGGGTTTCTGGATCTTTTATGCTCTGTGGCTTTCCGATTACATGTCCGATTAAAAGACCGAATAGAAAGACAGGTAACACAAACAGCATAATATGTGCTACGGTGAAGTCGTAGATGGGCTCAGCAGACCTTCCAAGCGAAAGGATTGGTGGAGAAATCCATCTCATGACCGTAAGAATAGAGAGCAGAAACACAAACCCTACAAACGCAAAGGGAGACAAGCGCACCCAGCGCCGCTTGCCGAAGCGGGAGAAACAATATTGAACGGCAATGCCCAGAAAAAGCAAAGCAAGTACAATAATGGTCACTTCCATCCTTAGTACCTCCTCGTTATTCGAATGATACGTTAACTGATCAGATATCCCCACCTTTGGCACGTCTCTTTATAACATATATAACATGCCCAATTAAAAGACCAAGTAGGAGGGAGGGCAACATAAATAACAAAATATTTGCTAACATGAAGGAAATGACCCCACCACATCCCAAAGAAAGAATTGGTAAAGAAATCAATCCCTGTATTGTGAACCAGGACAGTAGAGATACAAGTCCGACTAACACAAAGGGAATGGACCGAACCAATAGACTCCTTGCAAAGCAAGAGGCACAATATTGAATCGCAATGCCCAGGCAAAAGAAAATGATTACAAACATAACCATTGCTACACTTGGCCCCCCCTCATCAAACGATAGTTCTCCCCCATCACGAACACAGTGCGCAGCAGGGTCTGCTACGCACTGTGCTTTTCTTATAAAAGATGGTTTCTTTCTTACTGAGCTTCCTTGCCACTTAGCTTTCCGCCGCTCTTAACATTGGCAAAATACTCCTTCGTCAGCTTTGCCACCACACCGGATAGGGCAAAGAGGGCCACGAAGTTCGGTATGGCCATGAGTCCGTTGAAGGTGTCGGCGATATCCCACACCACATCCAGGGAGCTGATGGAGCCAATGACAATGACCACAATGAAGATAATCTGGTACACCTTTGCCCCCTTCAGGCCAAAGAGGTACTGCACACAGCGGGTACCATAGAGGGACCAGCCGAGGATGGTAGAGTAGGCAAAGAGCATCAGGGCCACGGCGATAAAGAGTGCGGCCAGCTTGCCACCCCATACGGTGGAGAAGGCCTCCGTCACCAGCTGGGAGCCGGGCTTTACGCCCCAAGAAATCTCAACACCGCTGCAAATGATGGTGAGAGCGGTGATGGTGCAGATGACGATGGTGTCCATAAACACTTCAAAGATGCCGAAGAGACCCTGATCAACGGGGCTTTCCGTATCCGCCGCTGCGTGGGCGATGGCGGCAGAACCTAAGCCAGCCTCATTGGAAAAGGCACTGCGGCGCAGGCCCCAGATGATGGCCTGGCGAAGCATGATACCGCTGCCGGCACCCACGGCCGCCTCAGGACGGAAGGCTGCGGTAAAGATTTTACCAAAGGCCCCGCCCAGATTCCCCACGTTGCCAAAGATGACAACCAGAGCAAATACCACATACAAAATGCACATAAAGGGAATCAGCTTCTCCGTCACGGCGCCAATTCGCTTGATGCCCCCGAAGAGCACCAGACCCGTCACCGAGGCCAAGATCAGACCTACAATGAGGTTAATGGTGCCGGTATGGGCCGCTGCGCTGGGTATAAAGGCGGACACTGCACCGTTAATGGAACCTACAATGGAGTTTGCCTGGGACATGTTCCCGATGCCAAAGGAGGCCAGAGTGGCAAACACAGCGAACAGCACGGCCAGCCACTTCCAGTTCTTCCCCAGTCCACTGGTGATGTAGTACATGGGGCCGCCGACCCAGTCCCCCTTCTGGTCCCGCTCCCGGTAGCGAATGGCAAGGGTGACTTCGGAATACTTAATCACCATGCCCAGAAGGGCGGCAATCCACAGCCAGAACACGGCACCATAGCCGCCCATGGCAATGGCCTGGCTGGTGCCCACGATGTTGCCGGTACCCACGGTACCGGACAGGGCGGTGGTCAGAGCCTGAAAGGGGGTAACTGCCCCGTGCCCTGCCTCTTGCT
>JBHAQX010000003.1:0-3970 GCA_041830595.1 Evtepia sp. | reverse complement strand
ATGGTGCCATGTACAAGGAAAGGTAGACCAGGAGCAGCTGGAGCGACGCATCGACGAAGGCCGCCTGCTTCTCTACGGAGACTATGATCTGCGTACCTCTCCCGAGTTCTTTGCACTCATTCTTGATGCCGATGGGGGCAGCATTGTCAATGATACCGTATGCTATCAAGGTGGCAAACCCTATGAAAACCTTCCCCACACAACCCGAGCAAACTACACCTTTGATGGTTGGTATCTGGAAAATGGGCAGCTGATTTCTAGTCAAACAGTAAGTGAAACCCTGCGCATCAAAGCTCGTTGGCTTCCTGGAAACAGCCTAACCTTTCGAGATGTCAACAAAGGTGACTGGTTCTACACCTATGTGTATGACCTCTATCTGGAAGGCATTATCAACGGGTACACGGCCCATGAATTTGCCCCGCAAAACCCCGTTACCCTTGCCCAATCCCTTAAACTGGTGCTCCTGGCCGCTGGCCATGGGGAAAAATCCCCCACCGATAAGCACTGGGCCAGTGGCTATCTCAGCTATGCCATTTCCAAGGGCTACCTACCTGCCGGAACCTATCGCCTTGATGACCCAACCTCCCGTCTAGAGATTGCTCATCTTGCTGCCAAAGCACTGGGACTCAACGAGTCCACTACCAAGAGTCCATTTTCGGATACACAGGATACCTTGGTAATGGCACTCTACGATTTAAAGATTATTGAGGGCAGTCAGGAGGGTGGTTCTCTGGTCTTTAAACCCAATGACAAGATTACTAGGGCAGAAATCAGCGCCATCATCTGGCGTATTGCCCGCTCGGATGCGGCTGGAGCAAACAAGCCGAAACCCGAGCCCAAACCTGATCCGAAGCCAAATCCTCCTGCAAACTCAAATCAATTTCAGTATAATGGCCAGTGGCTTACGGTATTGCCTGGTGTGCCTCTGAACCCCTATAACAACGCTAATTTCTATAAGTCAAATGGCTATACCCTCTATCGCAGCACGGAATATACAAACAAAACGGGAGTCGATGTCTCCGTTTACCAGGGCAGTAACATTGACTGGAATCAGGTGAAGGCCGCTGGTGTCGATTTTGCCATCATTCGTGTTGGCGGCCGGGGCTGGGGCTCTGAGGGCAAGGTGTATGCCGACAATACGGCAAAGAAAAACATTGAAGGTGCCATCGCCGCAGGACTGGACGTGGGCGTCTACTTCTTCTCCCAGGCAATTTCTGTGGAGGAGGCCAGAGAAGAGGCTCAATTTACCCTGGACGCCATTAAAGGCTATAATATTACCTATCCTGTCGTCTTTGACTGGGAGCGCATTGGCGGTGACGAAACCCGCACCTACGGCCTATCCACCAGCACTCTGTGCGCCGCCGCCAACGCCTTTTGCAGTACGGTGGAGAGCGCTGGATACAAGCCGATGATCTACTTTAATAGCTATTGTGGCTATATGAAGTACGATCTGAGTAAAATCATGGAGTATGAGTTCTGGTTTGCCCAGTATACGGATAAACCCAACTTTTATTACAACTTCCACATGTGGCAGTATACCTCCTCCGGCTCTGTCCCAGGTATTCCCGGCAAGGTGGACTTAAATCTCTATCTAATCAAGAAATAAGACTTGTCCCAGGCTCCGCCAGGGATGTGTCCTCCAAACAAAAACAGACCGACTCCCCTCTTAAATGGAAGTCGGTCTGTTTTTTCTTTTAATGTTAAAATGATTTCCTTAAGGCAAAAATACCCGATGGAACACCTTTTTGCCCTTCTTAATGACAAGTCCCTCTCCTGCCAGTGTTTCTGCACCAAAACTGTGGTTGAAGTCGCTGCATTTTTCCCCGGCAACTTCTACACCACCTTGCTGGATTAGACGGCGGGCCTCTCCCTTTGAGGGAGCTAATTTCGCCTTGACAAGCAGGTCAATAACGGAAATCTGACCCTCGGTCAAATCCTCTTTGGCAAGTTCGGTAGCTGGCATGTTGGCAATATCACCACCGGAAGAGAAGAGACCCCGGGCGGTTTCCTGGGCCTTTTCCGCCTCCTCCTGACCATGGATCATCTTGGTAAGCTCATAGGCCAGGATCTCTTTGGCTTTGTTGAGTTCACTACCCTGCCAGGTTTCCATAGCATCGATCTCTTCCAGAGGTAAAAAGGTAAGCATGCGAATGCACTTTAGCACATCGGCATCACCTACATTGCGCCAGTACTGGTAAAAATCGTAGGGCGATGTCTTCTCTGGATCCAGCCATACCGCGCCACCCATGGTCTTGCCCATTTTCTGCCCTTCTGAGGTAAGCAGCAGAGTTATAGTCATGGCATAGGCGTCTTTACCCAGCTTTTTGCGAATCAGCTCTGTACCCGCCAGCATATTTGACCACTGGTCGTCGCCACCAAACTGCATATTGCAGCCATAGTGCTGGTAGAGATGGTAAAAGTCATAGGCCTGCATGATCATGTAGTTGAACTCAAAGAAGCTCAGGCCCTTCTCCATTCGGTTTTTGTAGCACTCGGCACGCAGCATATTGTTCACCGAAAACTGGGCTCCAACCTCACGCAGCAGTTCAATGTAGTTGAGCCCCAGCAGCCAATCGGCATTGTTCACCATCAGCGCCTTGTCTGGACCAAAATCAATGAACTTCTCCATCTGCTTTTTAAAGCAGTCGCAGTTATGCTGAATGATCTCTGGAGTCATCATGGTGCGCATATCGGTGCGTCCGGATGGATCCCCAATCATACCCGTGCCCCCTCCCACAAGGGCAATGGGCCGGTTCCCTGCCATCTGCAAGCGCTTCATGAGACACAGGGCCATAAAGTGGCCTACATGGAGGGAGTCTGCTGTGGGATCAAATCCAATATAGAAGGTTGCCTTTCCCTCGTTGACTAATTCTTTGATTTCTTCCTCGTCGGTCACCTGGGCGATGAGGCCGCGGGCAACCAATTCTTCATACAGTTTCATGTTCTCTACTCCTTTATAGCTTCAATTTGAAATCGGCAAAGAAAAAACGCCCTCTGCCGTTACGACAGAGGGCGATAAAATCGCGGTACCACCTCTATTTACCGCCTTCTCACGAAGACGGCCTTAGGGGGTTTTGACCAAGAAGCCAAACCCCAGCGCAATAACGGGCGCACCCGACACATTCCTACTGGGCAAAGCCGTTCAGAAGGCTGCTCTGGGAGGTATTCACAGGTGTGGCTCTCCCTCTTCCAGCAACCGAGGGCTCTCTGTTCAGCCAACTATCCCCTTACTTCTTCCCATCATCGCAGTAAGCTTAATCAAACTTGTTTCATTCTAGTCTATGTTCGATTCTTTGTCAAGACCATTTCTCCTTGAGCCCCTGGGCCTGCTGCAGCAGCTCCAGAGCACCCTTTTGAATGACCTCTGAGATATGACTGCCTCCGGTTAGCCTGGCCAGCTCCTGGACCCGTTCCTCCTGGTCAAGAGGTGTCACAATGGTAAAGGTGCGGCCCTGCTGTTCCCCTTTTTCCACCGAAAAATGAAGGTCGGCCATCGCCGCAATTTGAGGCAAATGGGTGACGCAGAGTATCTGTCGTTTCCGAGCCAGGTTCCCCATTTTTTCCGCCACCTTTTGGGCCGCCCGGCCGCTTACGCCAGCGTCCACCTCGTCAAAAATCAGGGTGGACACCAGGTCATTTTCCGTCAGTACATTTTTCAGTGCCAGCATAATGCGAGAGAGCTCACCGCCAGAGGCCACCTTTTGAATGGGCTTGACGCTCTCCCCCAGGTTTGCCGACATTAAAAATTGCACGTCATCCATGCCCGTCTGGTCCAAAGGCATTGCGGATTCTCTGGGCTTACATTCGATATAAAACTGGACTTTGGGCATGTCAAGCTGCCCAAGCTCCTGTTCAATCCGTCGCTGTAGCTCATCCCCTGCCATGCGCCGGGCAGCCGAAAGAATCTGGGCCTTTTCCGTTGCCAGGACCAAGGCCGCTTCGTATTTCTTTTCCAAACGGAGCAGCCGAT
>JBHAQX010000002.1:0-3744 GCA_041830595.1 Evtepia sp. | reverse complement strand
TATTTGGCATATCCCTTATGTTGTTTTTGAATTCTCAAGGGGTCAGCGATTCTTTGTCTACAGCTCTTTTTATGACCTCGGTAGCAGTAGCGGTGACGCTTTTCATTGTGGCCGGAGTGGACGCCTTTCCTCTCTGCATTGACACCCAGGATGTGGACAAGCTGGTGGAGACCATTGCTCTACTTTCCAAAAGCTTTGGTGGCATCAATTTGGAGGACATTGCGGCGCCCCGCTGCTTTGAAATTGAACGCCGGCTGAAAGAAATCTGTGATATCCCGGTGTTTCATGACGATCAGCACGGAACGGCGGTGGTCATTGCCGCCGCACTTATGAATGCCCTAAAACTTTTAGGGAAACGAAAAGAGGACGTTCGTGTAGTGGTCTCCGGTGCGGGAGCGGCTGGCTCTGCCTCGGGTAAAATGCTCTTAGACATGGGCTATCAAAACCTTGTCTTTTGCGAAAGAAAAGGCATACTTCATCGTGACGATGAAAGCCTTCCCCCGGCCCAGCTTGCCCTTGCCCAGATAAGCAATCCAGAGAACTTGCAGGGCAGCTTGGCGGACGCCATGAGAGGGGCTGACGTTTTTGTTGGCGTATCGGGCCCGGGTATTGTGACGGGAGAAATGGTTGCCTCCATGGCCAAGGATCCCATCATTTTAGCGATGGCAAACCCAACCCCCGAGATTATGCCGGATATCGCTCTGGCAAATGGGGCTGCCGTTGTGGGCACAGGGCGCTCTGATTTTCCCAATCAGATTAACAATGTTCTGGTATTCCCCGGGCTATTTAAGGGCGCACTCTCTGTGGGGGCTGTCTCCATTACAGAGGCGATGAAGCACCGGGCAGCGGAAGCTCTGGCAGGCCTTGTCTCCGACCAGGAGCTGCGACCAGATTATATCATTCCCTCTCCCCTGGATAAGCGGGCAGCCGAAGCTGTGGCCACTGCCGTTTCTGCCGAGGCAAAGCGCAGCGGCAACGCACGCTGGTAACATAGGAAAAGGCCGAACACAAACCTTGTGTTCGGCCTTTCTTTTTATTCTGGCTCGTTTCGCTTAATAATGGTTGAGGCAATGCCGCAAATAATGCCGGCCAGAGGGTAAACGATCCAGCCCCAGCGCCAACCAAGGTTTGCTCCATACTCTCCATTTAGTACCATAAACCCAAAGCCTATACCCAAGAAGATCACCGTTGCGCCCATCATAATGCAGCCACAGACCACGCTAACCCTCCGGCGCAGCGCAACCTGCTCCGGACTTTGATCATGCTCCCGGTTCCATTTTGCTATATCACTCTTGCTTGACTGTATACCTCCATAGATAATCGCAGCCACTGCTAGGCCCACGAATAGCATAAACCCGCTGGTAAGGAGGGCGGAATGAGCTTCGCTCTGCTCTGCCCAGTCTCCCAGAAGGATGAACCAAGCGACTGACACAACAATAGCAGCCACACCGCCAGCAATGAATCCAACAGACTTGCGGTGAGTCCGTTCCTTTTCCTCTTCCGTGTAGAAGTCTTGAATAACGGGATTCTTTTTTTCAAAGCGATCGTTGGTCATTCCGGCCACAATGAAAAGCGTCACCGCTACTGCTACCGAGGTCATAAAAAGAGCTGTAGACAAAGAATCGCTGACCCCTTGAGAATTCAAAAACAACATAAGGGATATGCCAAATATAATGAGGAAGGTGGCCCCGGCAATCATCCGACTCATCCAATTTTGGTGTTTCTCATACCCCACTGCATCCTGGGATACGACAACGATGGCATTCCCCCGCAAAAGAGTATCCATGTCTACACCAAATATCTCACATAAGGTGATCAGCTTCTCCATCTCTGGAAAGCTTCCTCCGGATTCCCACTTGGAAACCGATTGCCGGGATACCTCCAGCCGCTCGGCCAGAGCCTCCTGGGTCATGTTTGCCCGCTCACGCAGGCCTTGTAAATTTTCTCCAAAATTCATTGGATAAACCTCCTTTCAAGTTGACCTAATCATAGCCCAAACACGGGGCAACCAACACCAATTTGCTGTTGCATTTGATTATTTTTCTGTCAACTTCGAGTTGCATCTATTGATTTTCAATGCACTTATCGGTTGCACCTCTTTTGCATGGCTTTTTTAAGGAACGCTCAGCTCTTAAAAAACCTTTCCCATTCTACCTGTCCGCATCTAAGCATGCAAGCTTTTTTTGCGGCTATTTTTTTCGTCTCATCTATTCTATTTTCACTTTTTCGTCCTCTTTCTCTCCTCCTACTACTGCATTTCTTTCCCTATAGCTTTTTTTGATGAAATTGTGTATAATGGCAATAGGATATTAGCCGTTAATAAAGGAGGCGACTTTTATGGACCAGCTTGCCAAGTACTATACCCAATCCGCCCCCATTGATGACAAGGACGAGGTTGCCCGTATTAAGAAAGGTGTCCGCCTACAGGTGGCTCTGATGAAGAACCAGGGCGTTCCCATTGCCCGCTATGACCTAAAGAAAAAGCAAACGTATATGGAGTACCCGGACGGGCGTCGTGTGTACCAAAGCTCCAGCGAGAAGGGAGTTGCCTCCGGTGAATAACGGTGCCCGCCTGCCGGAGGTCACTGTCTTTGCCGGACCAAATGGCTCTGGGAAAAGTACCATCCAAGAGATTTCCCGCTATGGAAAAACAAACTACGTCAATGCGGATGTGATTTCCGCTGTGATGGGCTGCTCCAATGAAGAGGCTGCGAATCTTGCCGATGGAATGCGGGAAAATTTTTTAGCCCAGGGTGCTGATTTCTCTTTCGAAACCGTCCTCTCGACCCCGGCAAAATTGAAGCTGCTCAAACGAGCGAAGGAAAAGGGCTACTTCATTCGTGGCTTTTTCATCCTGACGGTGGCCGATGATCTGAATGTGATGCGGGTGGAAAGCCGGGTCGGCGGCGGCGGGCATCCGGTGCCGGAGGATAAAATTCGCTCCCGCTACCAAAAGGCCATTGCCAACATTCCCGCTTTTGTGGACCTATGCGACATCTGCCACATTTACGACAACTCCCTGACCGCACCCATTCGTATCTTTCGCAAGAAAAAAGGTGAATCCATCTATTTTTCCAACTCCGTTTGGTCGAGAGCTCAAGTATCAAAGCTTGTGAACATGCCCATTGGAAAGCGACAAGCTGCAAAACCAAAAGACAATGAAACAAGAGAACGCTGAAGCTTTTTGCTTCGGCGTTCTCCTGTTTATCTGTGCTCCTTTGTTGCTACGGAGTCCCAGGCAATCTGTCGTCCACTCTGTGCCAATAGTTCATTCACTTTAGAAAAGGGTCTGCTTCCAAAAAAACCACGTGACGCAGACAGAGGGCTGGGATGGGCCGAGACAATTACATTCTCTCCCGCCAAGCCGATACCTGCATTGCTGGCCGCCTTTTGTGCATGGTTGCCCCACAGCAGAAACACAGGAGGCGGTGTCAGTCTAGCACATACCTCTAAAATCCCTTGGGTGACCAACTGCCATCCCCATTTGGCATGGCTGGCCGCTTTCCCTTCCTCTACTGTTAAGCTGGTATTGAGCAGCAAGACCCCCTGCCGGGCCCAAGACGTTAAATCTCCCTGTTTGGGCATTGGAATCCCACAGTCAGCTACCAATTCCTTGTAGATGTTCTTGAGGGAAGGAGGCAAGGCAAGACCCTCCGGCACCGAAAAAGCAAGGCCCATTGCTTGCCCAGGCCCATGGTAGGGGTCCTGACCCAAAATCACACAAGAAACCTCCTCCGGCGACGT
>JBHAQX010000001.1:0-5556 GCA_041830595.1 Evtepia sp. | reverse complement strand
GCAGCGACATAAGCTAGCACGCAGACAGCGAGCAAAGAAAGTGATCTTTACTTTCTGGCGCAGCTGCGTAGTGCGTACTTATGGAGCGTTGCGGGTAACCGCAGCGTGGCAATAGAGAAGTGCAAAGCATCCGGGAGCAGGGGGTTAATCCCTTCCGTTTTCTAGCGATAGGTTCGCGCCCTCGCCGGGCAGGCAGCCTATTCGGCTGGAACCCGATTTCTCAGCGATGAGAAACCGGGGAAAGAATCGTAAAACCTTCTATTTCCTTTTGGATTTGGCTAGGTAATAAAATGGGCGATGTATGAGAAGACACAACCAGGAAAAGATCGATTTGGTTTTCCCCTTTGCTGCTGGTTTAAG
The DNA here is from genome assembly GCA_041830595.1 of Evtepia sp. Taxonomy (GTDB): domain Bacteria; phylum Bacillota; class Clostridia; order Oscillospirales; family Oscillospiraceae; genus Evtepia. The sequence goes on along the minus strand of JBHAQX010000001.1, from coordinate 5,196 downwards.
ATTCACCAGATAGTCCGGTAGTTTTTTAGAAGCGCAAAGCGCTAGGGAACGCGGCACAAAGGCAGTAAAGAGACGAAGCAACAAGCAGCTATGTTCAAGAGGGGCCAGGGCCCTTCCACGAGAAAGGAGTTATCTCTATGGAAGAAACCAAGAAGATAAAAGGCTTTATCGGCGACTTTAAGGCCTTTATCATGCGGGGGAATGTCATTGACATCGCCGTAGGTGTCACCATGGCAACGGCCTTTGGCGCCATTACCACCGCTCTTGTAAACAACGTGATCATGCCCTTTATCGGTTGGATTTTCGACGGGTCTGATTTTGCCCAGCTCAATATCACCCTGCGACCTGAGGTGCTCAGCCCCACGGGTGAGGTGGTCACTCCTGCTCTGGTCATGGGCCTGGGTGTGTTCCTCTCCGCCATCGTCAACTTCCTCTTGATCGCCTTTGTCATCTTCCTCTTCCTCAAGGTGATCAATCGCATGAGGAAAAAGCAGGCGGAAGAAGCCCCTGCCCCTGTGCCCAACCAAGAACTGCTTCTTGCCGAAATCCGTGACCTGCTGCGAGATCGTGCCCAGGCAGAGAAAAAGGAGCCTTAGAAGATGGATACCGAAAAACGTCCACCAGAGGAGGGGCAGCGCCTTTCCGATCAGCCTCAAACCCCCAATTCCTCCAAGAATGATGCCCCTACCCCTCTATCCAAGCGGATTCTGGCCGGCATCGGAGCCATATTAATGGTGATTCTCACCATCGCCTTTGCTTACTCCATTGCCACCGGCAATATCTTAAAATGGTGATTTGATGAAACAGCAACTACGTACCGGCTTTTCGGCCCTGGGTCTGAGTCCAGATGATAAGGCCATCCAGCTGCTGGAGCTCTATGCCCAGCGACTGCTGGAGAAAAACCAGCGGATGAATTTGACCACCATTCTGGAACCCCTGGCCATCGCCGAGCTGCATTTTCTAGACTGTGCCGCCCTTCTCGCTTTTCGAGACCTTAAGGGCAAGTCTCTCATTGACGTTGGCACGGGGGCCGGTTTTCCCGGCGTGGTACTAAAGATTTTAGAGCCCTCCTTACAGCTCACTTTGCTGGACAGTTTGGGCAAACGCCTCTCTTGGCTGGAGGAGCTCTGCGGTGAGTTAGGTCTTAAGGATATCCAGTTTATCAACGGCCGAGCCGAGGAAGTGGCCCATGATCCTGCTATACGAGAGCAGTTTGACTTTGCCACCGCCCGGGCCGTGGCCCCTTTGAGCCAGCTCTGTGAGCTGTGCCTGCCCTTTGTGGCTCCTGGGGGAGAGTTCTTGGCCATGAAGGCCGCCGAGGCGGAAACGGAGCTGACTGCCGCTTTGCCTATGCTTGCTCGTTTAGGGGGCGGAGAGCCAAAGCTGGAGCGCTATGCCCTGCCCTTAACCGGCGTCTCTCGCAGCCTGATTCTTGTGCCCAAGGCCGAGGAAACTCCCGCAAAATATCCCCGGGCTTGGTCCAAAATCAAACGGGGGTAAATTTAGTCTTTTTGCACAAAAAACTATTGATTCTTTTGTGATAATGTGATACCATGATGAAGAACTGACAGGAGGCATGGAATGAGCTGTGTATTTGTCGTCACCTCTGGAAAGGGCGGTACTGGAAAAACTGCTTTTACCGGCGGCGTGAGCACGGCCCTTGCTTCCCAGGGCTTTCGAGTGCTGTGCATTGACTGTGACATTGGTCTGCGCAACCTGGACATCTCCCTGGGAATGGCGGATACGGCCCTCATGGACTTTTCTGATGTGATGGAGGGCCGTTGCCCCTTGCTGCGGGCGGTTGCACCCCACCCGACATTTGAAAATCTCTTCCTTCTGACTGCACCCCTCTCCGCCCCTCCCTCTCCCTTGCTGGAGGCTGATTTTTGCGCCCTACTGGACGAAGCACGGCTGTCGTTTGATTACATCCTCATCGACTCCCCTGCCGGTCTTGGGCTTGGTTTTCAGCTTGCCACCTGTGGCGCCGATGAGGCCGTTGTCGTTTCAACCAGCGACGCCTCCTCTCTGCGGGACGCGCAAAGAGTCGTGAGTCAGATTTCCTCCTTCATTCCCAGCATTCGCCTGGTGGTGAACCGGGTACAACGAACGCTGTTACGTCGTTTGGGCGCTACGGTAGACGATCTGATGGATTTTGTCGGCTTGCCTCTTCTGGGTCTGGTCCCGGAGGACTCTCAGGTGATCCTGTCTGCGGACAGGGGCATGGCTCTGCTGCAAGAGAACCATACAGGTGCGGCCCTGGCGTATCGGAACATTGCAAAGCGAATGGCGGGGCGGCAAGTGCCGTTGATGACGATACGATGAAAAAAGAGGGATGATGGAATGAACATTGCTTTACTTAGTCACAATCAAAAAAAGGAATTAATGGTGCAGTTTTGCATTGCCTATTGTGGTGTGCTGTCCAAACACACGGTTTGTGCCACCAACACCACAGGCCGCCTGGTTGCCGAGGCCACGGGCCTGCCTGTGCGCCTGTTCCTTTCCCACGCCCATGGGGGTAGCCAGCAGATTGGCGCACGGATCGCCTACAATGAAATTGACATGGTTTTCTTTTTCTCCGATCCCCAGTCCAGCGATTTGGACGCAGAGCTGAAGTACATCAACCAAATGTGTGACCAGTACAACATTCCCTTTGCAACCAATGTAGCCACGGCAGAGATTTTGATCCACGGCTTGGAGCGAGGCGATTTGGACTGGCGTGAAATTGTGAACCCCTCCCTAAAGCCTGTTACGGTCTAAATTGCCTACAGAAGCTAACACTCGCTTTCGTCCCACAAACTCTGTGGGGCGAAGGCGTATTTTATGTTTAAGCGGGGAAGTCCTCCCCGGAATTCGACGCAAAGGAAGGAAGCGTATGAACCGAATTAAGCCCCGTACTCTCTCCGGTTTTATGGAGCTGACCCCCAAACGGCAGATGCAGTTTGAGCGTATGGTCGCCATTTTGAGAGAGACCTACTCCCTCTACGGCTTTACTCCCCTGGATACCCCCCTGATTGAGGCAACGGAAATTCTGCTGGCCAAAGGCGGCGGAGAGACGGAAAAGCAGATTTACCGCTTTACAAAGGGGGATGCCGACCTCTCCCTGCGGTTTGACCTTACCGTTCCTTTGGCCAAGTATGTGGCTCTCCACTATAACGAACTCTCTTTCCCCTTTCGCCGCTTTCAAATCGGCAAGGTCTACCGGGGCGAGAGAGCCCAGCGGGGCCGCTTTCGGGAGTTCTATCAGGCGGACATTGATATCATCGGGGATGGCAAGCTGGATGTGCTCAACGAGGCGGAGATTCCCTCCATTATCTATCGTGCCTTTACGGCCCTGGGCCTAAATCGCTTTAAAATCCGGGTGAATAATCGCAAGATACTCACTGGTTTTTATGATATTCTGGGGCTTTCTCATAAGTCTGCGGACATTATGCGCACTGTGGATAAGCTGGATAAGATCGGTTCGGAGAAGGTTTCGGAGCTGTTGCAGGAAGAGGGCATCTCCTCAGAGGCTGCTGCCGAGCTCTTGGGCTTTACCCAGATCAGCGGCTCCAACCAGGAGGTTTTGGAGGCCTTGGAGGCCTATCAGGGAAAGAGCGAAATCTTCGATCAGGGCCTTTCCGAGCTGAGCGCCCTTACCTGCTACCTCTCGGATTTCGGCGTGCCGGAGAGCCATTTCGCCATTGACCTCACCATTGCCCGGGGCCTGGACTACTACACCGGTTCGGTCTATGAGACGGTGATGCTGGACCATCCGGAGATTTGCTCCATCTGCTCCGGGGGCCGCTATGATAACCTAGCGGAGTACTATACCGACAAGCCCCTCCCTGGTGTGGGCATTTCCATTGGCCTAACCCGCCTATTCTACGTGCTGGGGGAGCAAGGCTATCTCAATGAGGCCCTGAATACCGCACCCTGTGATGTGCTGGTACTGCCCATGACCGAAAACCTCTCTCCCGCCATCGCCTTCGCCACCAAATTGCGCCAGGCTGGCCTGCGCACCCAGCTCTACGGGGAGCAGAAAAAATTCAAGGCAAAAATGAGCTATGCCGATAAAATTGGCGTACCCTACACCGCCCTTCTGGGGGAGGACGAGATTGTAGACGGCATGGTAACCATCAAAAATATGAACTCCGGGGAGCAGAATAAGCTGAGCCACAGCGATGCGGCAGCTTTTATCTCCGGCATGATGAAGGTGCAGAGCCGGGGCACGCCCATCAAAGAGCGGAGCAACCCAGAGGAAACGCCCTCTGAGCCAAAACCATAAGAGAAAAGAGAGAACGCATCTATGGACAATTTACAAAACTTTCGCCGCAGCGACTACTGCGGAAGCTTTCGCATGGAGCATGTGGGGCAAACCCTATCTGTCTGTGGCTGGGTGCAGCGCAGCCGGAACCTAGGCTCCCTGATTTTTACCGACCTGCGGGATCGCAGCGGTCTGCTTCAGCTCTCCTTTGACGATAGCACGGACCGGGCCGTCTTTGAAAAGGCTGCCCAGCTTCACCAGGAATATGTGGTTGCGGCGACGGGCCTGCTCCGGGAACGGGAATCCAAAAACCCGGATTTGCCCACCGGTGACGTGGAGCTTTACGTCACGGAGCTGCGGATCTTAGCCAAGGCGGAGACGCCCCCCTTTGAAATTTTGGAGGATGTCCAGGCCAACGATATGCTGCGCCTACAGTACCGTTACCTGGACCTTCGCCGCCCCAATATGCAGCGTATGATCAGGACCCGCCACAAGGTCTCCAAGGTTGCCCGGGACTATTTTGACGAGCAGGGCTTCTATGAAATCGAAACCCCCATGCTCACCAAGTCCACCCCCGAAGGCGCCCGGGACTATCTGGTGCCCTCTCGTGTGCATCCGGGGAAGTTCTATGCCCTGCCCCAGTCCCCCCAGCAGTACAAGCAGCTGCTGATGCTGGCGGGGTTTGACCGCTACATGCAGATTACCCGCTGCTTCCGAGACGAGGACCTGCGGGCCGACCGTCAGCCGGAATTCACCCAGATTGACTTGGAAATGTCCTTCGTCAACGAGGACGAGGTCATGTCCATCCAGGAGGGCTTTCTGGCTCGGGTGTTCAAAGAGGTGCTGGACGTAACCGTCTCCACCCCCTTCCCCCGCATGCCCTGGCGTGAGGCCATGGACCGCTTTGGTTCCGACAAGCCGGATACCCGCTTTGGCTTTGAGCTCTGTGATAT